>JACZYI010000093.1 GCA_022571175.1 Pseudomonadota bacterium | reverse complement strand
CCATCCACATCAAAAAAAGTGGCGGCGGGGGTTTCCAGAACTTGTATCTCACCGCCAGAAGGGAGCACCAGCTTGCCGTCCAGAACTTCACCCACTCGTTCGTGAATGCCATAGCGGTCAAAGAGTGTTTGCTCTCCGGAAGCACACTCCAGCGCCGATACCAGCCGCATTTTTTTATGGCAGGCCCGAACTTCGGTGAAGGAAGGCTGGTCCACTATGATTTGGTCAGCCGGGATAGAGAGAATGGCTTCAAGAGGAGGCGGAATTTCACCAATCCGGCCAGGGGCTCCCTTTGCCCCTGGTCCTTCAATCAGCTGCGCCACAGCCAGTTTGTTTTCGCGCGGGTCGGGCTCTCGTATAATTTCAACAATAATCAAACACCCTTCTGGAGCGATAGTGGAAAGTTTCGAGTTTTTGATATTTGATCCGGCCCGGCGAGCGGGTAATAAAGCTTTGGTTTCACCAATATCAAGAAAAGCTGCATCCATTTCTTTTGAGATGCTCTGGACGCGGGCTAAAAATTTTGAGCCCGTAAGAGATGGTGATGTAAGGCGCTCCATATAAAATTCCACAGGCTCGCCGTCCTCAAGCAGAGCAGCGCGCACTTCGCCCACGGATATTTCTATCAGGAGTGTGCAGACCATCGCTCTAACACTGGATAACCTGCCGATTGAAGCAGCCCGGAGGTCTCCTTAAGGGGCAGCCCTACAACATTGCTGTAAGAGCCGTGGATAAATTTTATAAAACTCTCGGCCATACCCTGAATGGCATAACCGCCAGCTTTGTCCTGCCATTCACCGCAGTTTACATAAGCTGTCTTTTCTTCCATCGATAACCGCTTGAATCCTACTATGGTGGTGACAGTTTTTGACCGGATCGTTCCATCGGGAAGCGAGAGGGCAATTGCGGAAATAACCCGGTGTCGACGCCCGGACAATAGTGTGAGGAACATTACCGCTTCCTCGGCGGATTGCGCTTTTCCCAGAATGCGCTTTCCTGCCACCACCAGAGTATCGGCCGCCAATATCAGACCGGCTTTCGCTTTCACGGCCTTTGCCTTCTCGATTGCCAATCTTAAGGCCAGATGTTCAGCTTTTTCGCCGGGTCTGGCTGTTTCATTGATCTCGGTTGCGATAATGTCATCGGGTTCTATACCAATTTGTTTCAGCAGAAGTCTGCGGCGCGGTGAGGCTGATGCAAGCACCAGCCGGTGCTGTTCAGGGCTGGCGGGGTTTGGTTTTTGTTTTATGGCCATGGTCTAGCCGGAACACTTCCTATTTGAAGCGATAGGTTATGCGGCCTTTGGTGAGATCATAGGGGGTAAGTTCAACCAAGACCTCGTCGCCAGCAAGAACGCGAATTCTGTTTTTGCGCATTCTGCCTGCCGTGTGACCAAGAATTTCGTGGTCATTTTCAAGTTTGACTCGAAACATGGCATTAGGCAGCAATTCAGTGACGATGCCGCGCATTTCCAGAAAATCTTCCTTGCCGCCCATAAAAGGTTCCTGCAGTTATACAATATTTCGCAAATTGGCCCCTTCATGGCTGACAAGGGCTAAAATTTCAAGCTTTTTGCGTGTCCAAAGGTCACTGTGGTAAAAGGAAACTATTCACCTGATGTCTTTGGCCCACAGCATATGGGACTTTATGCTGTTATGCCTTGATTTGTAGAACGCATAGCAGAGTGAAAAGTCGTCTGGCGGTTTCTTCATCCAGATCGATTTTATTCTTCAGCCGTTGAACCAGTATTTCAGCTCCCTCATTATGAACCGCGCGCCGTCCCATATCTATCGCTTCGATTTGTGAAAGATTGGAGACCTTAAGTGCTTTGAAATGACTCTCAACAATCAGAAAATATTCCTTGATTACACTGCGGAATGGTATCAGTGAGATCGTCAATGGCCGACCCGGTTTCTGGTCGCGACCGGTCAGGTCGAAGACGATCTGATCCCCCTCGATCCTGAGGAGCAGATGATAAGGCCCCGTTACTTCCTCGGCCCAAGCGAGTTTGGGGGCGAAGTAATTTCGCTCAAGCAAATCAGCAACCGCTATCCTGCGTTCGTTTTCAATTTGCTCATTACGTCTTATGACCGATTTATCGTCGATTTCGATGCCCATAAGATAGTCTGAGGAGTTTTTCATTTCAGTTCTATTCCACACCCGGACATCTATTTGAGAACGTGATCAGGTGTTGATGCCGCACGCCATGGTTGGGACAGATCTTCCACATAAAGATCGATCAATTCCACTTCCAGACGAATCGAAGCATAGCCCGCAAAAGACAGGCATATTTCCATATTGCCATCGATGATTTCTTTTGGCTCAAGGGCCAGCAATTCCAGTATATGATCCGGATCACTGAAGGGTATGTTTTGGTATGAGGCCTTCAAGATCGATTCTGCCCGAAATCCAGTTCTGACCCGCATGGGCTTCTTCTTGTTGCCCGCTCCTGTTTCCCAGAGGAATCTGTTCATTACCGCTGCAAACCGGCGGACACCCTTCAAATAAGCCAGATCACAGACCTTAATGGTTGCATCCTGCAACAGGGATGAGACCACATCCAAATCTTCTCTGGATTGTGCTCTTATTTTGATGGATTTAGTCACTGGGCTTATCCTGCTCCTGAATGCGTTCAATCGATGCTCCTACGGCGCGTAGCTTTTCTTCCAATTTTTCATATCCCCGGTCAAGATGATAGACGCGTGATATGATGGTTTCTCCTGAGGCAACCAGTGCCGCAAGTGCGAGACCCATACTGGCTCTCAAATCTGTGGCCATAACTTCTGCTCCATAAAGCTTGCTGTTACCAGCCAGCGAAGCGACCGCACCATTTACGGCGATTTCTGCACCCATTCGCCTTAGCTCGGGAACATGCATAAAACGATTTTCAAAAATGGTCTCGCTAATAACACTCATGCCCTCTGCAACCGATGCCAACGCCATGAATTGTGCCTGCATATCTGTGGCAAAACCCGGAAACGGCTGGGTTTTGAGCGAGATACATCCGAGTCTGCTGCCGGCCGAGACCAGAATATCCTGACCTTCCGGTTCAACCGTCGCACCCATGTCAAGAAGCGCATTCAGGCTAGCCTGCATCATATGTGGCGAAATCTGCTTAAGCCTGAGAGAGCCACCGGTGATAACAGCAGCAACCGCATAGGAGCCCGCTTCAATTCGATCGGGTATCACTGAATGTGAGGCCCCTGAGAGAGATTCCACGCCATCTATGATCAAGCGTTCTGTCCCTTTGCCAGAGATACGAGCCCCCATTTTGTTGAGACAGGAAATCAGGTCATCAATTTCCGGTTCTCTGGCGGCATTGTCGATTATGGTCTGCCCTTTGGCCAGGCTGGCGGCCATAAGAATATTTTCGGTCGCACCCACCGACACCAGGGGCATATGGACATGGCTTCCTTTCAACCGGCCATCCACAGTGGCGGTTACATAACCGTCCTCCAGTTCAATCTTTGCGCCGAGCTTTTCAAGGCCCCTGATATGCAAATCGATCGGCCTGTTACCAATGGCGCAGCCGCCGGGCAGTGATACTTTTGCCCGACCCATCCGGGCTAGCAGTGGCCCAAACACCAGGATGCTGGCCCGCATCTGGCGTACGATGTCATAGGGTGCGGTGGTCTCCGGAGATGCGCCGCTTCTGATTTCCAGCTTGCTTTTTGAACCGGCATCAGTCGCTTCAGTCTTGTTTATCTCTACACCCATATGTTCCAATAAATTTCGGAGAGTCGTGATGTCAGCAAGTTCAGGCACATTTGATAATATGAGTGGCTGATCGGTTAAAAGTGCCGCACACATGAGGGGCAGGGCAGCATTTTTAGCACCACTGATCGTAACCTCTCCGAGCAGAGTATTTCCACCAGTTATGAGCAATCGGTCCATGAGGCCCCAAGTCAATAATTTAAACAGAAACCCTGTCTTTTCAGAAAAATGCGTCCATCTCGAGACCGCTTACTTGTTCCCTCGGTCTATAGTTTGGGTAGAGTGACGCCCGTTTGTCCCATATATTTGCCTTTGCGTTCTGCGTATGAAATCTCGCAGGGCTCATTTCCTTTCAAAAACAGAAACTGGCAGGCACCTTCATTGGCATAAATTTTTGCGGGCAAGGGCGTGGTATTGGAAAATTCCAGGGTCACATGGCCCTCCCACCCCGGCTCCAGTGGCGTAACATTGACGATAATACCGCATCGTGCGTAGGTGGATTTACCCAGGCAAATGACCAGCACGTCGCGTGGAATACGGAAATATTCGACCGTTCGAGCCAAAGCAAAGGAATTTGGGGGAATGATGCAGGTCTCCCCGGGCCGGTCCACAAAGCTCTTGTCCGAGAAGTTTTTTGGGTCGACTACCGCCGAATCCACATTGGTGAAAATCTTGAACTCGTCTGAAACTCTGGCGTCATAGCCATAGGAGGACAGACCATAAGAAATGACGCCGTTCCCGGTTTGCGCATCGACAAAGGGCTCTATCATGCTGTGATTTCGGGCCATGTCCCTGATCCAAATATCCGACATTATTGACATCTTGCCCGGTCCTCGTTTGAGTTGAAATATGCTTGCACAGATATTTTTAGAAGATGCGGAGGTGTGTAACAAGCCTTTAAAATGAGACTTTTCAGGACGGCTTCCCGGATTGTTCCCGGCGCGCTCTCGCCTGTGTTTTGCGTCGTTGGAGATTTTTGCGAAGGGCCGCGCCAAGCCTTTCTTTCCGCTCATTCGAAGGTGATTTTTTATTTCCCGCGGGTTTTTCACCCATGCTGGAGGATTTATTTATCATAGCACTCAATGTGGCCGAGATTTTCTCCACAGGCAAGCATGGCCAAGCGTAATTCGTGAAAACAACCAAGAGCCGATCGCCCTTGCACTTCGCCAAGCGCTATGGCAAACAAGGCGCCCTACCAGCGATATTGAGCGCCCACATAGCTCAGGGGTAGAGCACTCCCTTGGTAAGGGAGAGGCCGGTGGTTCAATTCCACCTGTGGGCACCATTTCTGACGGGTTTTACGCTCCAACCACATTAAAAAAGAGAAGCTGCACCAGCCTCCCGTTTTCAAGCTTATCACCAAAGCTGGGGCCGGCATTGTGCCACAGCCACGGTTTTATCAGGATCAGCCGGTTAAAACGCATGGGCACGCGCATCACACGTTCCCATTTGCTTTCATCATTACTGTGGGGAACGATCAGCTCGCTCCACAACTCCTTGGCAGAGGAAAAGCCCATAGCCGCCAATTCTTCCATGTTCACAGGGGCCCGTTCGGTGTTGGTAGGAATGTGCCTGAAAAAATCGGTTCCACCTTGGCAATGTTCGGGAAGGGTCAGGTAAAGAATCCCGGACCAATGACTTTCATCGATATGAACATTGCCCCGACCCTTGTCGCCCTTGAGTGCAGATCGGCATTTTGCGTGCCCGGTTCCAGGTGTAGGGACAAGCTGGTCACCGACGATTTTGGAAATTTGTTCATCCAGGCCCTCGATCAGCAGTTTCTGACTTGAATTACGACCGGGGAAATAGGTGTCCACATCCAGGTCGGGATAATCCAGTTTCAAAGCCGCGGCACGCACTTCATGCGGATTTCCAAGAAAATCATCTACAATGATCAAAGAAGTTTGCACAGCTTATCCTTCACCATTCTGCCACTGGAAAAACTCGATTGTGTAGCCACCTGGATCAGCAACAATAAATCCCCTGATCGGGGCGTCATCTTCATTCTCAATGGGTGACGGTGGCTCCAGATCAGAAATAAAAGGAACTTGAGCGGCCTGCAGCCGGTCATGCCAGGCTTCAATGTCATCAGTGACGATGGACAGCATAACGGGTCTGGTACCTGAAGTGGGGTGAAAACCCCGCCCCTCCAGCACAATTCCAACCGAGGATTGATCGGTGATTCGGAAAATCATGACCCAGCTCAAATCAAAATATTTTTCGAACCCCAGTGTATCCTCATAAAATTCCCGAGCAGGCGCAAGATCCTTGTAATAAAAGAACACCACAGTACCGGACACAGTCTCGGGCCGCTCTTGAGCCTGAGCTCCTGGCAACGACCAAATCAAAAAAACAAGGGCGCAAAATGCTAGTGCTTGCCGCATGGCTGATTATCTCCTCACAGTGATCTTACCAAACAGGTTGGTCATCACCATATGACATATCGATGACCACCGCTTTTGCCTAGAAGGGCAGAGTATCTGGCAACCAGTTTCCAGGGAAGGAAGGAACGATGTCAACAATGGAAGTTTATAATCTTGAAAATGCGCCCGAAGAGTCAAAAAAATACATGGAACAGGCGAAGGAAAAATTTGGCTTTGTTCCCAATGTATTGGGGGTGATGGCGGAGTCACCTGCAGTGATAGGGGGGTATATGACGCTTTCTGGAATTTTTGCATCATCGTCCCTCTCTGCTGCTGAATGCCAGATTATATTGTTGTCAGCCAGTGTTGAAAATGGTTGCACCTACTGTGTTGCTGCGCATTCGGGTGGTGCGGCGGCTGTGGGGGTTGAGGCATCGGTGATTACTGCTCTCAGGTCTGATGCTCCAGTGGAAGACGCCAGGCTTGAAGCCCTTCGGCGGTTCACACAAAAAATAGTGACCAGCCACGGATGGCCCGAAGATGATGATTTGCAAGATTTTCTGGATACTGGATTTAGCAAAGCCCAGGCTTTGGAGGTTTTGCTTGGGATTACGGTCAAGACATTATCGAATTATGTCAATCATCTTGCCCACACACCTCTGGATGACGCCTTGAAGCCCATGGCTTGGGAAGGCCGGTCTGAGAGCTGAGAACCATCTGGAACCCCTATCCAACAGCTAAAAATTGCGGACCATTACGAGTCCCTTAACTCCTGATCGCGTTAACTGGCCAACGGTGCAAACCCAACCGGTCTGCGCCACGGGTACAGTTGACGGGACCAGGTATGAACGAACGTCTATTGATATTGGGTGGTGGCAAAAGCCAAATGCCATTCATTCTGCGCGCAAATGCGCTTGGACTTGACACTTTGGTGGTTGATTCCAACGCCGATGCGCCCGGGAAGCGCGTGGCCAGCGAGTTTATTTGCCGAAGTATTCGGGATGCCAATCAGCTCATTCCGGAGCTCGAAGGAAAATCTATTGCGGGCGTGATTTGTTATTCTTCTCATTCAGATGCGCTTCGCACTGCATCCGTTCTGACCGAAAGATTTGGATGCTGTGGCCCAGGCCCCGCGCGAACCAACTTGCTGCTGGACAAAACCCTCTGGCAAACCACCCTGGAAAAAGCGGGTTTCAGAACACCTCAGTCCGCAGCCTTTATCGGGGCGGCCAACGGAAAAGGCCAATCCCGCTTTCCTCTGGTGCCCAAGCCACAATCCGCGGCTGG
>JACZYI010000092.1 GCA_022571175.1 Pseudomonadota bacterium | reverse complement strand
CACCACCATCGAGGTAGAGCTTCTTCGTGGCTGGCAGAATTGTGTTCTGCGACGAGTCGATGCGGAGGGCTTCAGTGACGGTTGCCGCTCCATCAGGGGTCGTGCTGAAAATGATTCTCCCCGGCATGTCGTTAGCACCGGGAGGGCCGTCGACCTCTACATGGATCTGAGCCGCAGGAGTGAGCAGGTCGGTTCCGTCGTCAGCCGTGAAGTAAAGGCGTCCGATTTCATCCCCATCACTGACGGGGCGTGCGGTCACATTGGCTATAACCGGCAAGAGCGGCGCCTGAATATTGGTTTTTGCCAGGGCTTCGATCATTTCCTCGGCCGCGGGCTGCATCAGCGGGCAATGGAAGGGCGCACTGACGGGTAAATTGACGGCCATCCGTGCGCCCGCGTCTTTGGCCATGGCGATCACCCGCTCGATGGCCCCCTTATGGCCCGAGAGCACCACCTGGGCCGGAGCATTATCATTGGCCGCCACACAAACCTCACCCGAAGCGGCACGCTCGGCCAGTGCCTGTGCCGCTTTGAAATCAAGCCCGATAATGGCCGCCATGGCGCCCTCGCCTACAGGAACCGCCCGCTGCATGGCTTCGCCCCGCAGCCTTAACAGCCGTGCGGTATCGGCCAGGTTGAAGGCTCCGGCGGCTGACAGGGCCGAATATTCTCCGAGCGAATGCCCCGCCAGCATTGAAGCCATGGCGGTGAGCTTCTTTCCGTCCGCCTCGAGCGCACGCAGTATGGCCATTGAGACCGCCATCAGCGCGGGTTGGGCGTTTTCGGTCAACTGAAGTGTTTCGACCGGACCTTCAAACAATATCCGGCTCAAATGCAGCGAGAGGGCATCATCAACCTCGGCAAAGACCTCTTTGGCAGCGGGCAGCGCATCCGCTAAATCCCAACCCATGCCCACGGTCTGACTGCCCTGCCCGGGAAAAACAAATAATCGTTTTATCATGGCGCTCCCCATAACCTTGAAGCTTCAAAAGCGCAAGCAGAAGAAAGCATGTTTTCCCCTTGCCTTCCCCCAACAGCCGCTCTATAGAGACGCCTTCGCCGGGGATTTGCCCTGATGATTCAAGCAAGCTGGAGGTGCCGTCGATTGCCGGCGGTAAACGATCAGCAAAGGAGAGAGACCCATGCCTTTCTACGAGCATGTTTTCATTGCGCGCTCGGATATCAGCGCCCAGCAAGTGGAAGCCATTACCGCAGAACTGACCGAGATCCTGAAGAAGGGTGGCGGCAAAGTAACCAAGTCCGAATATTGGGGCTTGAGAACGCTTGCCTACAAAATTCGCAAATCCAGGAAGGGGCATTATGTTTTGCTGAACATTGACAGCCCTCACCCGGCACTGGCCGAAATGGAACGTCTGGAGAAACTGAATACGGACGTCGTCCGCTCCATGACCATTCGCATGGAAGAGCTGGAAGAAGGACCGTCCATCATGATGCAAAAGCCCGAGCGCAGGCCTCGCCATGATTCAGATTCGAGAGGCCGGGGTGACCATAAAAAAAGAAAGGGCAATTCTGATGAATAGACCGCAATCGGGAGGGGATCGGGACAAAAAATCCGCCCGGCGGCCCTTTTTCAGGCGCCGGAAAAGCTGTCCATTTACCGGCCCCAACGCCCAGAAAATTGACTATAAAGATGTGAAGATGCTGCTCAAATTTATCTCCGAACGCGGCAAAATCATCCCCAGCCGGATTACCGCGGTTTCTTCCAAAAAGCAGCGTGAACTGGCCCAGGCCATTAAACGTGCAAGGGCGCTGGCGCTTTTGCCCTTTCTCAACAAATAGGAGGAAAAGATGGAAATCATACTCCTGGAACGCATTGAGAAATTGGGTCAAATGGGTGATGTGGTCACGGTCAAGAGTGGCTATGCCCGCAACTATCTGTTGCCGCAAAACAAGGCCCTTCGGGCGACCGACGAAAACCGGGCCTATTTTGACAGTCAGCGCAAGGAAATCGAAGCCAAGAACCTGGCAGGCAAGAAAGAAGCCGAGACGGTGGCCAAAAAACTCCAGGGCCAAAGCATTATCCTCATACGCCAGGCCGGCGAGAACGATCAGCTTTATGGCTCGGTGACCACCCGCGATATTGCCGCCGAGTTGAGTGATAAAGGCGTTCGTATCAACCGCTCACAGGTGATTCTCCCGGTCCCGATCAAGGCGCTGGGACTTCATGAGATTTTGGTGCGGCTACACCCGGAAGTGACCACTGAAATTTCGGTGAACGTGGCGCGCACGGCGGAAGAAGCCAAAAAGCAAAAGAGCAAGCCCGTAAAAACCCCCGAAGCTGCAGCGGCAGAAGAAATCTTCGAGAGCGAGGAAGTTGCCCAGGCGGCAGAGCAATCCATCGCCGATGCGGAATCCGAAGAAAGCGGTGTGGATGAGGATCTGGTCTCGGCCGATGCTGATGCGGCACCCTCAGAGGATGAGGCAGATAAAGAAGCCACTGGTGAAGAAGACGCCAAAACGGATGAAGAGGCAAAACCAGAAGCGGATGCTGCTGAAGCTGATGCTGCTGAAGCCGATGACAAAGGCTCAGACAAGAAAAAGAAATAGTCGCGTCATCGGTAACAAAGAATTTAAGGGGCTGCTCACAATCGAGTGGCCTCTTTTCTTTTCCTCAAATCCCCTCCCATGTAAAAGTTATCCACATAGTTATCCACATGATGTAGAGTAGTCATCATAGCTAACGGGAGATTTTATTTTCTGTGGAAAAAACAGCGTGAATAACCGCAAAATAATACAAACACAGAAAAAGAAACCCTTTACAAATAGACAAAATACAAGGGGCAAAGTTGGTATGAGTGACAAGGTAACACCGATCAGTGATGATCTTGGTGAGGGGGGTAGCGGGCCGGGATATCGGCAATCACCCAGAAGTCTGGAAATAGAACAGGCGCTGCTGGGCGCCATACTGGTCAATAATCTGGCCGCCGATAAAGTGCGGGAATTTCTGCTGCCCGAGCATTTTTTCGAGCCGGTTCATGGCCGCATATATGATGCCATCCTGAAGCTGCTGGACCGCTCCCAGACTGCTGATCCGGCCAAACTGCGTCCCTATTTCGAGAAGGACGAAGGGCTTGAGGATGTTGGCGGCACCTCCTATCTGGTGAGGCTGGCGGCAAGCGCTGCAACCATTATCAATGCCGAAGATTATGGCCGCACCATCTATGATCTGGCGCTTCGCCGCGAGCTTATCACCATTGGTGAGGATATGGTTCTGACCGCTTTCGACTCGCCCATCGATCATTCGGCCAGCGACCAGATTGAAGCCGCCGAGGGTCAATTATTTGACCTCTCCGAGCGCGGCGCCTTTGAAGGGGGCTTCAAGGCTTTTTCGCGCTCCTTGAGCGAGGCTGTTGATAATATCCAGGCGGCCTATCAGGATCCAGGGCATCTCTCGGGCATCACCACCGGGCTTACCAGCATCAACAATCTGATTGGTGGATTGCATAAAAGCGACCTGGTTATTCTGGCTGGTCGCCCCAGTATGGGCAAGACCGCGCTTGCCACCAATATGGCCTTCAACGCGGCGCTCCGATATTATGAAGATAAAATCGCCGGCAAGGATATGACACAATCGAAAGGCGCGGTGGTGGCTTTTTTCTCGCTGGAGATGTCCTCCGATCAGCTGGCCTCACGGATTCTGGCCGAGCGCTCGGGCATACCCTCAAGCAAAATGCGGACGGGCAAGCTGAACGAAGAGCAATTCCGCTCGATCGCGCGCGCGGCACAGGAACTGGAAGATGTGCCGCTTTATATCGACGACACGCCTGCCCTCACCATTGCCCAGATCAAAACCAGAGCGCGCAGGCTGAAGCGCCAGCACGGTGTCTCGCTGGTGGTGGTGGATTATCTGCAACTGGTGCGGGGCACTGGCCGGGGTACGGCGGGTGATAACCGGGTTCAGGAAATCTCGGAAATCTCGCGCGGGCTCAAAAATCTGGCCAAGGATTTGGACCTGCCGGTGCTGGCACTCTCGCAGCTGTCAAGAGCGGTGGAAGCGCGGGATAATAAACGCCCGCTGTTATCGGACTTGCGCGAATCCGGTTCGATCGAGCAGGACGCGGATATGGTGCTGTTTGTTTACCGCGAGGAATATTACAAGGAACGGGACAAACCAAAAGAGAGCGATGCTGCTTTTGACAAATGGCAGGAAGAGGCCGATGAGATTTTTGGCCGGGCCGAAATCATTGTCTCCAAGCACCATCGGCACTCTTAGAATGGTTACAGGCACTGGCCCCTGAAGGAGTATATTTTCAGAAACACCCCGGGATGCGAGGCAGCCATTGGCTGACTCGGCGTTGCTGCCGAGAATACTTAGCGCAACAATCTGCTTGAGTCCTGCTTTCTCGGCCGCCAGTGCCAGCGCCGCACAAGGTAGCTCGTGCGCCTGCTTGTAGGTATTTTTATCAGTTTCCTTGATGATTCCGACCAGATGCACGGCGCAATCACAATCCCGCGCGGCGACTGCCAGCGCATCGCCATCCGCATAATCAACAATCAGTGACTGACACCTGAAACCGGACAGAATTTTTAGAGCCTTTGGTGAACGTACAACCGCGACAACTTCGTGGTCGTCCGCCAATCGTCCGAGCAAACGCCTACCCAGATGCCCATTGGCTCCCGTAACAAGTATTCTCAACCGAGATGTCCCTGATCTGCTGCAAATTGTGGCAAGAAATCCAACTGCCCTTTATTATGGATGAAATAACCAATCAATGCGTCAATCCATTAAAAACATCACACTGCCAAATCTACTGAGCTGTTCCAGGTATTTCCTGGCGTTCCCGATGGCATATCTCGTCCTGTCCAGGTCCTGGTTACTCGCTGCGATCGTGTTATGGATCACTATCGGCACCGACATCTTTGATGGTTACATCGCCAGGGTACGGAACCAGACCACAGCGCTGGGTGGTTTGCTGGATCACTCCAGCGATGCTTTTTTCATCGCAATACTGCTGTTTGCGCTTGCGCAACAAGCATTGGTGACCGTCGTCCTGCCCTGTCTCGTCATTGCCGCTTTCCTGCAATACGCATTTGACTCACGTGTCCTCTCGGGAAGACCCCTTAGAACCAGCAACCTCGGGCGATACAATGGTATCAGCTATTTCGTGCTTGGCGGTTTTCCTGTGATGCAACATGCACTTCAAATTACTATTATTCCCGACAGCTATTTCCCATGGATTGCATGGGGTCTGGTACTTAGTACCGCTATCTCAATGCTCGACCGGCTAATCACCCTGATTAAATCAGATCGGTCAAACTCGACTTTCGATGAATAGCTCCTTGTTGGCCTTGGGCAGGAAGACCAGTCCGATTACCGCATTAAAGGAAACAAAAAATGTGTGCATGACGAGGGAAAATGCTCCAACTTCTGGAAACGAAGGGAAAAGTACAGTCCAAAGCAGCAATGCACCAGCATGAAACGGCAAAGGCAACGCTGCAGCAATAAAAATAACAGGCAGGAACGCCATCATCTGGCCAAAGCCGACATCAACACTAAAAAGATCCAGCGCAAGTGTATAGACCACCACCGCACCAAGTAGATTGGGCGCCTTGCATAACAACACCAGAACATAGTCAGTCAGCCTTGCCTGCCTCAACGCATGAAATATCTGTTTATCGCGCAGGGTAGATTTTTTAAAAACCGAACCGTTGAAATAGAGAATGTGGAAGGGAAAATAGAGGAACGCAACCAGGTATACGCTGCCTAGAATAGAGGTCAGAGGTAACAGGGTGGATGCTTCAACGATCAGATCGTAGTAAAAAAAGACGCCTATGGCGGAAAAAATAAGCAGCTGGTATATCTCCACAATGCCCAGCAGGATCATACTGGACACAGCTTTCCAGACAGGAACCTTGTAGCGTTGTAACAGGTACAAGGACATCGCCCCTTTACCGACCTGTTCATTCACCAGCGAAAGAATATAGGCACTGGCGCGAATAGGCAGGATATTGGCCAGCTTGATTTCAGATGTATTAAACCACTTGATTACCCGCCAGGTAGCATGGGCATCCACGAGAAAAAAAACAATTGAGTAGGGAATCATCAACATTAACCAGTGAAGCCAGTCCGCTCCCTGGAAAAAGTTTACAAGGTACTCTACTGCGGTAACACCCTCACGTTGAGCTGCCTTTTCTGTCCTGTTGTAGACAAGATAGAAGCAGCCCATCGCCATCGCCCAGGTGGTAATACGAAAAACGATTGCCCTGGGCTTGTTCACCGGCTTTTGATTCAAGGCAACTTCAGGTTCGATAGATTCACACCGGATCGTGACGGACACAATTACGTCCATCGTTTTTTGCTTCATACAGACGCCGATCCGTGGCTTCAACGAGTTCTTCAGCGTTGTTATAAGTTGTATCCCCGCTCCACCATGAGACGCCCAGGCTGATCGTAACTTTCAGGTCTGTTCCGTCATAGGTGAAGATATGCTCTTCTACTTCACCGCGTACACGTTCTGCCAGGGCAATAGCCGCCTCCAAAGGTGCCCCGCGAAGCAGAAAGATAAATTCTTCTCCGCCGTATCGAGCAAATACATCGTATCCCCGGGCATCCTTCTCAACTAACTGGGCAAGGTCCCTGAGGACGAAATCACCCGCCGGATGACCCCAGGTATCATTGACTTGCTTGAAATGATCGATGTCGAGCAGGATAAGCGCCAATCCGACAGAATTACGACGGTTAAAGTCGAACTCCTTCTCCAGGGTCTCACTAAAATAACGTTTGTTGTACACCCGAGTCAGGCCATCCTTGATCGCCATGTTCCGCAGCAGCATATGGTATTGAGTATCGTCTTCATCCTGATAACTGAATTTAAATACTACGTTACCCAGGGTGACCTTATCCCCCTCTCTAAGCTTCGTCGGCTCTTTTATTTCGTCCCTGTTGACCCAACATCCATTGGTGCTGCCAAGGTCCGAAACATAATATCCATCGGTCCGGCGAACGATCATTGCATGCTTGCGGCTCATACTGATATCAGATACAACAAGTTCCACGTCGTCGCTGCGACCGATCATCGTGACCTCATTTTTTAAATTGTAGACCTGTCCAATAAAATCGCCCTTGATCATAATCAGGCAGGGCTGTTTGACGCAGCTATTTTCTTCTTCGGGTACCGCCGGACCTTCTATGTATTCTGTGCTGTCAGACATTTCCATAATTCTGCGAGAGGAAAATGATGTGTAAAGTATAACACTGTCACGCGGCTGCACTCATCAGGTGACTGATTTGGACTGAACGATCTAGGCCTCCAAACTAACGCCCAAACCTTCGTTCCCGCTGCTGAAATACCCTGATAGCCCGCCAGAAATCTATCATTCGGAAAGCAGGCCAATAAACCTCGGTGAAGT
>JACZYI010000091.1 GCA_022571175.1 Pseudomonadota bacterium | reverse complement strand
CGGTTTTTTCCGTGACGGACTCATGATGCTTTTCCTTCTGACAGTCCCACATGAGCTTCAGACTCGATCATGGCCCGGAGAATGCCTTCGCGAATACCCCGATCTGCCACCGTAATATATTCGCCTGGCCAAATCTCCAGCAGAGCACAGAGAATAACACATCCCGGCACAATCAAATCTGCACGCTCTTCACCAATGCACGCCAGGCCCACGCGTGTTTCATGATCGGCAAGTGCAACTTCCCTCGCCAAACGAGCCAGCGACTCTGTGCGAATGCGGGCGCCATCCACGATTGAACGATCATAGGCCGGAAGTCCCAGTTCCAGCCCGGCCAGAGTTGTGATCGTGCCCGAGCTTCCCAGGAGCTGGATTTTGCCATCGGTGACGCGCCTTGATATATCAATGCGGGAGGTAAAGGCAGCAATCGAGCGTATTATTTCCGCTTTCAGCTCATCGAATTTGCCCGGCTCCAGCCCACCAGCACCCAGCCGCTCAGATAAGCGAACCACGCCATAAGGTACCGAGAGCCAGTCGAGCATTTTGGCAGTGACACTTCTGTTTTCCTCGCCATCTCCCCCTGCTTTTCCCTTGGTATTTTGAACAAACACGGTCTCGGTGGAGCCCCCGCCAATATCAAATACCAGAGAATGGTCCAGCTCTGGTTCCATCAAGCCCTGGCAGCCCAGCATGACGAGGCGCGCTTCCTCCCGCGGCGATATAATATCAATGGCAAGGCCGGTTTCATTCCAGATATGATCAATAAACTCGCCGGCATTTTCGGCCATGCGCAGAGCCTCGGTGCCCACTGACCGCATCAGGGTCACCTTGCGACGGTCCATTTTCTCGGCGCAGATTTTGAGGGCCTCAACCGCACGCATGGTAGCAGCCTCAGAGATTATGCCGTTTTGCTCTACCCCCTCACCCAGCCGAACCATGTGGGAAAAGGCGTCAAAAATCCGGAAGCCATCCTTTTGGGGCGATGCGATCAGCATGCGACAATTGTTGGTGCCCAGATCAAGTGCACCATAGACCGGCCTTTTGCCCGACCACGCTCGCCCGTCGCGAGCAGTCCAGCGGCCAGCACGACGCCATTTATTGCGTCTCGGATATGTGCGGGCGCGTTCCACCCGGGAGTGAGGGTTCTGGTCTGCCACCTTAATGATCCGTAATCGGTTTCAATCACAACAAACCTGTTCGGGGGGTAGCTCTTACCCGCAGGTTCTTGATGCACCCTAGCATTTTCCTGACGGCGGGCAAAGGAGAGAAAACCATCACATGCACCTGCGCACACCCCCTTATACTTTCCCTTGACAGGGGCCTTGAACTCAAATAGAACAAACAACGAACATATAAGGAATAATGATGATTCTACAGGTAGTTGGCGCAATTCTTTGGATTAGCATGCTGGTCTGGGCCTTGCTGGGCTTGAGCGACTTCCTGAGATCTATGACGAGCCCCGGGAAACAGATCAGGCCCAAACGGCAAAGCCCCGGTGCCACCGGCAGCACAGCCGCATATTTTATCGGGAAAGATCGACCTTATGGTCACAAAACCGGTTGATTTCAGGCTGTGAGCGTTTGATTTCAGGCTTGGGAAAGATGCGCAGCGGTGGTGTGATATTGGCCTTGGCCCACACCGACCGCTCGCGCCGCCAGACCCAAAGCCCCCCATCGGTCTGACAAATCTTTCCGTGATGTGGTTGGTTGGCTATGTATCATAACAAAACCAGCAATTACCACATCCCAGTCGCTTGAATTCTGGAGCGCCAATCCCAACATGTCAATGACCTTCAGCGGGATTTCTGCAATCTGGGTGCAGATGATTCCGGGAGGCAAGAAGTGATGATTTTATGGTGGGAAAACTTGCCCTTTTTAGTTGACATTTTATATATCAGTTACATATATCGAATTGATAGGCAACATGCTTACATAGTGAAAGTGCAAGGATCGGACTAAGCCATGGAAATAAAAACACTTTGTTTGGGAATTCTGGCGCTGGGTGATGCCACCGGATATGAGATCAAGAAGCTGGTTGCGGAAGGCAGTTTTTCCTTTTTCAGCGAAGCCAGTTATGGCTCGATTTATCCGGCTTTATCCAAGCTCACCAAAGACTGCCTGGTGACCTGCAAGGCGATGGCGCAGGAAGGCCGCCCCGACAAAAAGATTTATTCCCTGACCGATACTGGCCGCGAGGCGTTGAACCACTCCCTGAAGCGTGCACCGGGGCCGGATAAAAACCGCTCGGAGTTTCTGGCTGCAGTGCTTTTTGCCGAAGCGGTGGCGCCAGAGCGTATCAGCGACCTGATTGAGGAAAGGATACTCGAACACAAGCAGAAAATTCATGCGCTCGGCGAGCTGCTGGAAACGGACATGACCCCTGGTTCAAAATTCGTCATTGAGTATGGAATCTCCATGCAGCGAGCAGCCCTTGATCACCTGGTAAAAAACCGTGAAGACTTTGAAAAACATACCATGTCCGGACAGAATAATGAGACCCCTGCCCGGACCACAACTGCGGCTCATTAAGGACCATAATAGCTGATAATTGGAGGCTCGGTCATATGCCCTGATCTCCCAAAACAACGGACAGCGAAATGAACAAGCCTATCATCTCTGCAATTCTTATTGCTTTGTTGGTTGTTGCCTGGGTGTCACCCGGGCTGTAGTGGTGGGCTCCCCCACATCCTTCCTGTGGGTTGATCTGGCCCAGGCAATTGTCTTTGGGCTGTCGTTTGCGACCATCCTGACCCTGATCGTCACCCCCTGCCTGTTGGCCTTACCGGTGCATGTGAGCAACCGATGGCAAGCCAGAAAGATGCGCCGACAGCGGGAGAGTAGTGGAGTGGGCGGCGTGAATGAAGGCGCGCCTGCCGAATAAAATAAAATTTTAAGAGTTCTGGTCAGCGGCGCACGCTATCTCAGACGGCGCTCTTTTTCACGTTTTGCAAAGCCGTGCATGGAAATAGGAATAGTTGCCATGTAAAGAATGCCACAGCCGATAAGCAGCATCCAGCCATAGGTGGTGAGGAGTGCAGCAAACAAGGCTACCAGCAACAATGTGGGCACCATCTGGTCGCGGCGGATCAAGAGCTGTTTGAATGAAAAAGTGGCAATGCGCGAGACCATGCCTAGAGCCACCAGCGTGGTGGTGGCCGCCACCAGATCAGGGCTTCGGAAAAAGCCGTTCTGAAGCTCAAATTCAAGCATCAACGGTATCAGTGCGATGCCAGCCCCCGCAGGCGCTGCCAGCCCGGTCAGAAAACCGGCTTTGCGGCGTGGTTCATCGTCTGCTTCCAGTTTGGAATTAAAACGCGCCAGGCGTAGTGCGCAGCCGATGGCAAAAATGAGCGCAATCACCCAGCCCAGTCCGCCAAGCTCTTGCAGCGACCAGAGATAGAGCAGAATGGCCGGAGCCACACCAAAACTTATCATATCCGAGAGTGAGTCCAGTTCGGCCCCGAATTTGGAAGCGGCCTTGAGCATGCGGGCAATGGAGCCATCAATGCCATCAAAAACCCCCGCCACAAGAATGGCAAAGACCGCCATTTCCCAGTTGCCCGAAACACTGAAGCGGATGGAGGTGAGGCCAGCGGACAAGGCCAGTACGGTCACAATATTCGGGGCCAGAGTCCTGATCCTCAACTGGTTTCGCATTCTTTTGCGTTCGCCCATCAAATATCCACCTAAATAGCCTGGCCTGCCGGTGCCTCGCCACTGCCAGTGCCTGCCAATATGGTCTCACCCGCCACGGTTTTTTGCCCCACCACAACCAGCGGCGTCATGCCTTCAGGCAAATAAACATCCACCCGGCTGCCAAAGCGAATGAGGCCAAATCGCTCGCCGCGGGAGACTTGTTCGCCTTCTTGCAAATAGCAGACAATGCGTCGCGCAATCAGCCCGGCTATTTGCACAAAGGCAATTGTGTCACCACCCGTGCGCTCCAGCAACACCAGTTGACGCTCGTTGTCATCACTCGCCTTATCAAGTTCAGCGTTAATGAATTTGCCGGGAACATAATGTAATTTCCGGATGATACCATTGGTGGGCACGCGGTTCACATGCACATTAAAAACATTCATGAAAACACTGACGCGCCAGCGCAGCTCCTCACCGGCCTCCAGTTCAGCCGGAACGGGAACTTCCGATATGAGCGAGATAACGCCATCAGCGGGAGCCAAAATCAGATCATCGCCATCGGGCACCAGGCGCGTGGGGTCGCGGAAGAAATAAGCGCACCAAAGCGTCAGGATGACCCCAACCCAGCCCAAGGGCTGATAGAGGAAAAAGAAGCCCGCTGTCACCCCTGCAAAAATGGCCACAAAGCGGTGACCTTCAGGGTGCAGTGGCGGAATGGTCTGGCGAAATGTCGACATAAAGTCACAACTCCTCAAAGCGGGCGAATGGTGTCGGGTTCCTTACCAGCATCAGACCCATTGTCCAAGTGTGGAATGGGGTCATGGCCGTAATCTCTGATTTACTCTTTGTCGCCCGGCTCCAGCACATCCAGCTTTAATCGCGCTTCCTCGGCTTCCTGCTGGCGTTGCCACATGGCGGCATAAACACCGTCCTGGGCCAATAACGCCCCGTGGCGACCGCGCTCGACGATGCAACCATCATCCAGCACCAGTATTTCATCGGCCTCCACCACGGTGGAGAGCCGGTGGGCAATGACAAGCGTAGTGCGGTTTTTGGCCACATCTTTCAGAGCCAGTTGGATTTCGCGCTCGGTGGCGGTATCAAGCGCTGAGGTGGCTTCATCCAGCACCAGAATTGGTGGATCTTTTAAAATGCTGCGGGCAATGGCCACGCGCTGTTTCTCGCCACCGGACAGCTTCAGCCCGCGCTCGCCCACAATGGTCTCATAGCCCTCGGGCAGTTTTTTGATAAAGCCGGTGATCTGCGCATGGCTTGCAGCCTCGTCAATTTCCTTGTCACTGGCACCGGGGCGCCCATATTCGATATTATAGCGGATGCTTTCGTTAAACAGCACCGTATCCTGCGGCACAATGCCGATAGTACGCCGCAGGCTTTTTTGGGTCACTTTGCTGATGTCCTGACCGTCGATTAAAATAGTCCCGGCCTGGATATCATAAAACCGAAACAGAATACGCGAGAGCGTGGATTTCCCGGCCCCCGAAGGGCCCACCACCGCAACCGTGCCACCCGCAGGCACCTTGAAGGAAATATCTTGCAGAATTTTACGCTCGCTCTGATAGGAAAATGACACATTCCGGAACTCTATTTCGCCTCCAGTGGTGGTGAGCTCGCAGGCATCCTCGGCGTCCTTCACGTCCAGATCGGTGTTAATCAGGGAAAACATCTGCTCGATATCAATCAGGCCCTGCTTGAGTTCGCGGTAGACCACACCCAGAAAATTAAGCGGCATGAAAAGCTGGATCAGCAAACTGTTGGCCAGCACAAAATCACCCACCGTCAGGCTGCCCGCCAAGGCATCCCGGGCGGCAAAGATCATGATAATCACCAGCGCGGTTGCAATAATAAGTGCCTGGCCCACATTCAACAGGCTGAGCGAGCTCTGACCTTTGACCGCAGCCTCCTGATACCGGCCCATGGCATCATCATAGCGGTCCGCTTCGTGGGCCTCGTTATTGAAATATTTGACGGTCTCGAAATTAAGCAGACTGTCGATGGCCCGGGAATGAGCCAGGGTATCTTCCTTGTTCATGGTGCGACGAATGTGGCTGCGCCACTCTGTTATGCGAAAAGTGAAAATGGCGTAGAGCAGAACACCGGCCAGCAGGACAAGGGCATAAGCGAGGCCAAACAGCTTGAGAAAAATGACCGTGACCAGAGTAATTTCAATGATGGTGGGAAAGATGGAAAAGAGCATCAGGCGCATGAGAAAATCTATCGAGCGGGTACCCCGCTCAATGATCCGGCTGACCCCGCCGGTGCGACGGTCCAGATGAAAAGCGAGCGAAAGCTCATGCAGGTGGCGGAAGGTCTCAAGCGCCAGTCGGCGCAGCGCATGTTGCGAGACCCGGACAAAAGTCATATCCCTCAACTGGGCAAAAGCGATCGACATAAAGCGCGCCAATCCATAGCTGGCGATTATGGCAACCGGCACCAGCACCACCAGGTTCGGGTCAGTATTAGCCAACGCCAGCCGGTCTACCACTTCTTTATAGAGGAACGGTGTAAAGACCATGATGGTCTTGGCCCCGGCCAGAAAAAACAGGGCCAGCACCACGCGCAGCTTCAGCCCGGCCTGCTCGCCGGACCATAAATAGGGAACCAGACGTGCCAGGCTCTTGAGTTCACTCGGCGGCGTATCTTTTTCAGGGTCGCTGTTTATATGGGATACAGGGGTCAGGAAAAACTCAGTCTTTGGGGGTTGCGGTTGGCTTCATTTTACGCTTCTTTAAGCGGGTGCCAGTAGATTAGCAGAAATTTTCAGGAGCACGATACTTATATGAGTGATGATAGCGAAATTCCGGGTCCGGAGAGGCAAAAAACCAAAGCCGCTATCAGCAGTGGTAATCTCGGTGACATCATCGCCCGCGCCCAGGCGGCCCTTGAGCATCGGCCGAAGGTGTTGCCCGAGTCTCTCAATTTTCGCTGGAAATCCGCAAGTTTCACGCTTCAGATCGTGGACCCGGAACATGCGGCTTTTATGCGGCTGACCGCCACCCTCGGCTATTTGCCATATTCGGCCGAAGACCGTGCCGCCCGCCAGCATACGGTGCAATTGTTATTCAGGTTTAACCAGCAGTCCACCGGCCGTTTTTCCATCGGACCCGATGGTGCCATCGCTTACGGGTTTTCCATCCTGCGGGAAAAGAACACCGACCTTGAATCCATCATGAATACGGTTGCGGTTCGACTGATGACCAGGCGATTATATACTTGACGTACCATTCTTGATTTGCCAGATACAGCAAGACAGGCTGGCGCTTTAAGTTCTACTTGTATCGAAGGAGGCAGGAGGCTCATGGATTTCCACAATCAGAAAAGCGCGAACTTAGTTGCTCGTATCGCTCCCCTTGAAGTGCGCCTCAAACGTCTGGATGACACCAAGCGTAAGCTCCGAGAGTTGTTTGAGCGTTGGGATAACCGCCTGATTGTCAAAGAATTGTCCCTCGGCGAAGCGTACCTCAACAATCGGCTTTCCGTAGCTGTTTATCTTCATGCGGGCATTAGTGGAGATAGCATTAAGAGTCCCTCTGGGGCCAACGATGAGAATGGCATTTGTAACACTGAGTTTGTTCTCATCTTCGAGATTGACGCCCGTAAGCCCGGTTATTTCGTAAGTGGGGACCAACAGGCTGTGTTTGTCGATGTTGTCGAGTTTCCCGAGGGCCCAAAGAGGAAAGTTTCCAGCCTTGTACGGCTGTATCGTGTCAATGATGAG
>JACZYI010000090.1 GCA_022571175.1 Pseudomonadota bacterium | reverse complement strand
GTCAGACCAATGATCAAGGCGTCTTTCGCGCTTTCTATTTCACTTGGCATGGAACAATTCATGACAAACGGTACGTTTGCCGTTTTGATTCCCCGATAGGCTAAATACATGCTTGTTGGCGTTTTTGAAGTCCTTGAAACACCAACCAGAATGATGTCGGACTCAACAAGATTATCAACCATTTGACCATCATCGTGGGACATAGAAAAATGCAGCGCATCTATGCGGTCAAAATACTGCTCATCCATTTTATGTTGTTTCCCAGGAAGGCCGGTTGCTCTTTTTCCAAAATAGTCTCCCATAGCCTTGACGGCCGGCGCCAAGACATCCAGCATTGCAAGGCCTGTTCGAGCGCACTTTTTTAACAACACTTCCCGTATGTATTCATCAACGACGGTATAAAGAACTAATCCTGGATTTTCGAGAATATCACCAATTACCATCTCCATTTGGCGAACGGACCTGATCATCGGCCAAAAATGGGTCTGCACATTGCTCCCTTCAAATTGAACCAGCGCGGCTTTTGCCATAGACTCCAGGGTGCCTCCGGTTGCATCGGAAACTAAATGAATGTGAAACAATTCCCTATCTTGATTGTTATCCATAATTCCCTAGAACCTGTTCATAACCTGTGGGGTTTTCTTGCCTGCACAGATATTGATATCTATCCCCAGTTTTTCCCGAACCCTATGGTGAATTGTCCCCTTGTTCACAAATTTCTACAAAATCTGTAATAATGTGGGTAAAAGAAGACCTTCCCTCCAAATCTCCTTGTGTAATAAGTGTAATGATCCGGATATGGTTTCTGATTGTGGATATCTTTGTGTATAACAGTACAATTCCACTTACCCTCAGCCCCTACAAACAACTACTATTACCTTATTAAATAGAGAATGATATCTAAGTTTCTAGAAGGGAGATCATGAGACCATGTCAAAGCTGCTTCTAGATGTTCTAAACAGAAAAAAAACAAAAAGAGTTCCGTTCTGGCTAATGAGACAGGCAGGCCGATATCTTGAAGAATATCGCAAGCTTCGGCAAACCACAAAATCATTTTTTGATCTCGTCTACACACCCAAACTGGCAGCAGAGATTACGCTTCAGCCTATTCAGCGGTTTGATATGGATGCCGCAATCCTCTTTTCAGACATTCTGGTTGTTCCCCACGCTATTGGGCATGAGGTAGGATTTGTCGAAGGAGAGGGCCCAAAACTAGACGCGCTTTTCGAGAAAAAGCGACTGCCTGACTATAATCTAAAGCAAGCGTCCAAAAAATTCGATCTGGTATACGAAACCGTTAGGCGTGTGAGAGGAAATCTTGATGATAGGCATAGTTTAATTGGATTTGCTGGATCTCCCTGGACCGTTGCTACCTATATGATTGAGGGAGGGGGGTCCAAAGATCATGTTCGATCCAGGTCTTGGGTTTTGGAGGATATGCAAAGATTTTCTGCCCTATTAGAAGTGTTGGTTGAGGCCACTGTTGAATATTTATTAGGTCAGGTGAATGCCGGCGCAGATGCCCTGCAACTTTTTGATACCTGGGCCGGGGCCTTGCCAGACTCGCTTTTCGATATTTGTGTGATTGAGCCAACCAAAGAAATTGTTCGCCGTGTAAAGGCGGAAAAACCAGACACACCAATCATTGGCTTTCCAAGAGCTTCGGGAAGCCGCTATTTGGACTATGCACGACTAACAGGCGTGGATGCGGTCAGCATTGATGCGAGTGTTTCCCCTGAGTGGGCGGCAGAAAAGCTCTCACCGCATGTGGTGATACAGGGCAATTTAGACCCAGCCGCGCTGGTTGTGGGTGGTTCGGTCCTGGAGAATGAAATCGACCGCACTTTAAAAGCATTTCGCCATGTGCCACATATATTCAATTTGGGCCACGGTATTGTGCCCTATGTACCGGTGGAGAATGTCCGTGCGCTTTCGGTGCAGGTTAAGAATTTCAGACGAGCAGGGTAATCCAGGAAATGGAAGCAGCAGGCGAAAAATGTGCCGTTGTCCTTATGAATCTTGGTGGACCGGACAGTCTGGAATCAGTTCAACCTTATCTTTTCAATCTGTTCTTTGATAAAAACATCATTAACTTACCAACGCCAATGCGATGGGTCTTGGCAAAAATTATTTCATCGCGAAGGGCACCGACGGCAAGGGAAATTTATCGCCAGATCGGAGGAAGATCACCCCTATTGCCAGAGACGATGAAACAGGCCCAGAGCTTGCAGAAGGTCATGGGAAACAGCCAACACACGAGAGTTTTTGTTGCCATGCGGCATTGGCATCCGATGACGCAGACCGTGGTTCAGGAGGTCAGGGAGTTTGGCCCAGAACGCATTTTTCTTTTACCACTTTACCCTCAATTTTCAACATCAACCAGCGGATCCTCTTTTCAAGACTGGGATGTCTGTGCAAGAAGGGCGGGCCTCAACGCCCCGACCACAAAACTATGCTGTTATGCCCAGGCTCCTGAGTTTATTGAGGCCCATGTGGACCTAATAATGAAAGAAATGGAGGGGCTTCGGGCGAGTGTTTTGCCCCGCATCTTGTTTTCAGCGCACGGCCTGCCACAGAAGCAAAGTGATGCGGGAGACCCATATTTATGGCAGATTGAAAACACCACCAGGGAAATTGTATCCGCATTAAAACTAAAAACGGGGCAGGATCAGATTGATCATGAAATATGTTTTCAAAGTAAGGTAGGGCCACTGAAGTGGCTTGAACCAAGCACCAGAGATGCGCTGCGCCGGGCGGGCCAAGAGGGAAAAGCGATCATGGTTGTGCCTATTGCTTTCGTGTCGGAACATTCGGAGACGCTGGTGGAGCTAGACATCGAATATAAAGCATATGCAAAGACCTGCGGTGTGAAACAGTATCATCGGGTGCCTGCGCTGGGCGCCCATCCACTTTTTATTGGCGCATTGGCAAATTTTGTGAGACAGGCATACTCGTCTAGTGAAGATTTCCGCGATCAAGACTGCAGCCACTGCCCCGAGGGCAGAGGCCGCTGTCATCTGTCCGCATAGCAAAGGAGGCGCGAAACCATGGAATTTCTTGCTTCCATAAGTGACTGGATAAGAGCGCTACATCTGATTTCCGTAATTTCCTGGATGGCAGGCCTTTTCTATTTGCCCCGTTTGTTTGTCTACCACACACAGGTGGAAGCGGGTTCTGAGCAGGACAAAACCTTCCAGATAATGGAACGCAAGCTTCTCAAAATAATTATGAACCCGGCCATGCTCGCGACCTGGGTTTTTGGTATTCTTCTCTATTCGGTTGGGAGTTATGATTTGGGCGTAGACTTTTGGATGACGTTAAAGCTGGCTGCTGTTATTGCCCTGACAATCTTCCACATGGCACTGGCGCGCTGGCGCCGCATGTTTTCTGAAGGAAGAAATGTAAGGGATGAGCAGTTTTATCGACGGACCAACGAAATCCCTACAGCGCTTATGATTTTGATTGTTGTCATGGCGATTGTTAGGCCCTTTTAGTTGAGAATACGCAACCGCAACATTCGTCGCCGCTTGACTTATTTTGGATGAGTGGTAGTTTGCGGCGATTCTTGGGGCACTCCCAACCACAAATTCGAATTTGATATTTTGCACAGAAGCACAGAATAAGGACTGGGACACCCCAGAAGCCTTTCCGGGCCGAAACCAATCCTTTTCACCCACAACCCAAATCTGGGAATCATCATGGACCTACAAGAACTAAAAGATAAAAGCCCCGCCGATCTTGTGGAAACGGCCGAAGACCACGGCATCGAAAATGCCAGCAATCTACGCAAACAAGACCTGATGTTTGCGATCCTGAAACATCTCGCGGAATCAGATGTCGAGATAACGGGCAGTGGCGTCATTGAGGTCTTGCAAGACGGGTTCGGTTTTTTGCGCTCACCAGAAGCCAACTATTTACCCGGACCCGATGATATTTATGTGTCCCCCAGCCAAATCAGACGATTCAGTCTGAAGACGGGCGACACAGTGGCCGGACAGATCCGGGCTCCAAAAGAAGGGGAGCGGTATTTTGCCTTGCTTAAAGTCAGTAAGATTAATTTCGAAGATCCGGAAAAATCCAAACACAAAGTTGCTTTTGATAATCTGACGCCGCTTTATCCTGATGAACGGATTAAGCTTGATCCACAAGACCCAACCAAGGACCCAAGCGCCAGAATTATTGACCTGGTGGCGCCCATCGGAAAGGGCCAGCGCGCCTTGATTGTGGCGCCGCCCAGGACCGGCAAAACTGTGCTTCTGCAGAATCTTTCCAAGGCCATCACTTTGAACCATCCCGAGATATTTCTAATTGTCCTGTTGATTGACGAGCGACCCGAAGAGGTGACCGATATGCAGCGGGCTGTGGAGGGAGAAGTCATCAGTTCTACGTTTGACGAGCCGGCCTCACGTCATGTTCAGGTGGCGGAAATGGTTATTGCCAAAGCTAAAAGACTGGTAGAACACAAACGGGATGTGGTGATTCTTCTGGACTCTATCACACGACTTGCCCGGGCCTATAATACTGTGGTGCCGTCTTCAGGCAAAGTTTTGACCGGTGGCGTGGATGCCAATGCGCTGCAAAAACCAAAAAGATTTTTTGGTGCCGCGCGTAACATTGAAGAAGGCGGCTCCCTTAGTATTATTGCCACGGCCTTGGTGGATACGGGCTCTAGAATGGACGAGGTTATCTTTGAGGAGTTCAAGGGTACTGGTAATTCGGAAATTCTCCTTGATCGCAAAATAGTCGATAAGCGCATTTTTCCGGCGATTGACATCACAAAATCTGGCACGCGGAAAGAAGAATTGCTGGTCGATAAGGCGACGCTCTCCAAAATGTGGGTGTTGCGCAGAATTCTCATGCCGATGGGTGTTGTGGACGCTATTGAGTTTTTGTTGGCCAAGATCAAGGGCACCAAGTCCAACGAAGAATTTTTTGAATCCATGAATAATTAGCAAGCAGTCTAGTCAACCACCAGCATAGTGGAACCTGTTGTCCGGTGAGTTTTGGGCGCCATTTCGGCATCATCTGCATGGTGCAGAGGAAGATCAGTAGCTTCGCCTCTCCCAAAAATTAGTTTTGGAGCCGGAAGAGAGCCCTTTTAAGCAATAACGATCAAGATTGGTCGCATCCGCAGCTCCACTCTAGCACTACAATCTCACGCTCCTCTTTGGTGAGCGTCAGGGCTCTTACAGGGCGCCGCCGGACAATGCTGAGGTTACCATATTTTGCCGGGGCTCAAAGCCTCACAGAGCCCAGAGCGGGTATGGTGGGGAGGAAGACACCGACCTGATGCGCAAATATATGCGGCGTCTGTTGCGGCGGTCATATGCTGTTCCCCTTCAATGATCTCGGGCGGCGGGCTCCCCCGAAGAATCACCAGATCAGGGCAACCACAGGCAATCGCGGCGAGCATAAGCTCATTTTGATTTGGCTCACGAGAAGCGGTTTGAATATGGACGGAAGGCCGGTTCAGCCAGGCTCGCGCTGAAGGTCCCAACGATGCCCAGCCGAAGGGGTTTGAGAGAAACTGGTTGGAAAGATAGTTTAAAAGGGTATCGCCTTTGGAAGAAATCTCGGGATCGTCAACAAGGACAGCCAAGCGCGCAAGATTTGAGAGCATAGTGGTGGCGGCGGCAGGAATTGCGTCATCAAGAGTGGCCGCCGGCCTCATGGGGCTATCCGTTGCGCATACGGATGTGAGATAGAATCCCCCACCGGGTATTTTGAAAAGATCATACGCTTGTTCCAGCCAACGAACGGCATGATTTAAATAAGTGGTTTTGGCAGTTGCTTCATACATCAACAGGGCAGCACGGATCATCTGGGCATAATCGTCAATGAATGATTCCGTTCCGAGCACCCCGCCCCGGGAGGCGTGAAGAAGTTTTTTACCGGCCTGCTTTTCTACGGACAGAACAGCATCAAAGGCACGGGTAGCGGCATCAATCCATAACTTTTCACCAAAAATTCTGCCTGAGACCACGAGGGCCGAAATCATCATACCATTCCAGTCTGTGAGAATCTTGTCGTCAACCAGGGGCGCGGGACGAGCATCTCTGGCTTTAATAAGCCTCGCCTTCGCTCTTTCACTTTGTAACTTTTCATTCGGGCTTGGGTCTTGGGCCTCATTCAGGCGGTTGAGAATATTCACTTGTTCCCAATTTCCATCTTTGGTCACATCGTAACGATCAGAGAAGATCTCATAACCCTCTCCGAGCAGTTGTTTAATCTCATCACTGCCCCAGACATAATAGCTGCCTTCCCGGCCTTCACTGTCCGCATCAATAGAAGAAAAAAAGGCCCCTTTTTGGTCGGTCATTTCTCTTAACAGCCAGGCAATGGTCTCTTTGCAGGATGTTGCAAATATGGGTCTCGGGTCTTGAGCCCACACATGGGCAAGCATTTCGATGATCTGGGCGTTGTCATAAAGCATTTTTTCAAAATGGGGCGCCAGCCATTCTTGGTCAGTTGAATATCTGTGAAAACCACCTCCCAAATGATCATAAATACCCCCCCGGCAAATTTTTTCTAAAGTCAGAATCACGGACGCCTTGAAAGGGCGTTCGCCCGAGGTCCAATATCTCCCCCAAAGGGCCTTTAGCATCGGGATTTGCGGAAATTTTGGTGCCCCCCGAAGACCCCCGTGAACCGGATCATGAAGGGCCAAAAGACGATCTTCGGTGGCCAGAACATCTTTTAGAACAGACCGTTCAGTATATTTATATTCAGTGTCTTGATTCAACGCTTGCCAGATGGCGCGGCTGGTGGTTTGAATCATATTCTGGTCCTGGGTAAAAACGTGATGGATGCGCTGAAGGACAGACATAAATGAAGGTAATCCATGGCGGCTCTGGTTGGGAAAGTATGTACCGCCAAAAAAGGGTCGGGCATTTGCTGTCAAAAACACAGTGAGGGGCCAGCCACCCTGTCCGCCCGTATGGTGGAGCGCACGCTGATAGAGTGCGTCTAAATCTGGACGTTCTTCACGATCGACTTTAATATTGACGAAATGTTCGTTCATGAAAACTGCAGTGTCCGGGTCTTCAAAGCTTTCATGGGCCATAACATGGCACCAGTGGCACCAAACGCCGTGTATGTCTAATAGAATAGGTTTTTTTTCTTTAGCTGCTTTTTTCTTTTTGGCGGATAATTTAACTTTCTTAGGAACTACAATATTAAATCTTGCCGGTTTTAATTTTGATTTTTCAATTCTTTTTCCTCCATCCACTTGTGGAAGAATTTTTCCCGGATTGATTTCTCTTTCTAAAAGCCATTGGTCACGAGGCCAGCCAGCCTCATCTAGTTTTAGATCAATGTATTTGGCACGTGCTTCTGCTTCAGTTTCTTTATCACTCAGAGTCATTTTGGGTCATCTCAAAGGCTGTATTTCT
>JACZYI010000089.1 GCA_022571175.1 Pseudomonadota bacterium | reverse complement strand
CCCGGCCAACAGAAAAACTGGTACCAGTCTAGCGTTCATCTGCGGCCCCGGTTTCAGATTCTGGCCCGGATGTGGCTGGTGGGTTCGTACCCTGGATATTTTCCGCCACCACGATCTCGCTGTTGGGGCCAAGCAAAAGCAGATGCTCGGCCTCATCACACCTGACGATCAAAAGTCGGCGGCGGGCATCAATCGCCTTGCTTTCCACCACATCCAGCCGTGGGCGCTGGCCCGCAGGCTTTATATTCATCAGGCCGGGCAGAAAGCCCAGGCGCTTGATCAGCCATACGCCGCCTGCGATCATGGCCAGCACCAGCGCCAGCACCATGATAAATTTCAGGTATGAGATTGGCTCCATGAGATTCTTTCCTTGCACACCGGTGGCGGTGCGGGCGTTCTGCCAGATTTGTTTTTCGCCCAAAATAGTTAAGATTTTCTCATCGGAATTTTTGTTAAAAGCCGCTAACCAATTAACTTCATCAATTTTTAAGGGCTTGGGGGGAGACTGGCACCGGACGTTTGCAAGAAGCATAAAGCGGAGGCTATGACCTCCGTGAAAATGGTCAAAAAAATAGATCAAAGGCCCCGGATGACGCTCAGTGATATTCCACTTCTGAATGCGATTACTACTCGCATGAATTTTCTCACCCGCAAGCAACGGGTGATCGCCATGAATATCGCCAATGCTGACACCCCGGACTATAAGGCGCGTGCGGTAAAAGAACCTGATTTCCAGAATTTACTGAACGCCAAGTCATCCTCGAGTCGCTCCAGCAGTTCCTATAATCTGGCCACCACCCATCCCAATCATATGGAGGCCAGTGGGGGCACCAGCCGTGAGCAGGGCAGCGAGGTTCGTGATGTGACCGACGTGGGGCCCAACGGCAACTCGGTGGTGCTGGAAGAACAGGTGATGGAAATGGCCAATACACAGATGGAATATGGCCTGTTTGTAAATCTTTACCGGAAACACCTTGCTCTGATGAAGACCTCAATCGGGCGCAATTAAAGATCAAAGGAATAAACCATGAGTGAAATACTGAACCAGGCAATGATGATATCCGCAGCGGGTCTACGAGCCCAGAGCGTCAGAATGCGGGTTATTTCAGAAAATCTGGCCAACCAGGATTCGATCGCTCCCAATGCTGGCGAGGATCCCTATCGTCGCAAGGTCGTCACTTTTACCAACGAAGTGAATAAAGTCCTGGGCATCAACGCGGTCAAAGTCACCAAGGTGACTTTTGACATGTCAGAGTTCGGCAGCCGTTTTGATCCCGGTCATCCGGCTGCGGACAAGGACGGATATATCACCACATCAAATGTTAAAGGCATTATCGAAATGATGGACATGCGCCAGGCTCAAAGAAGCTATGAGGCCAATATCACGGCCATCGAAGCCAGCCGGGCCATGCTCATGCAAACCCTCGACCTGCTCAGATAAACAAATAGAAAACAGGCGAATTCCTCCGCCAGAATAGCTGGAGACCAAATAGTGGAAATCAAAGCAATCGACGCGGCCAGTGCTTATGCCCGGGCTATGGGCCAGGCGCTGAAAACTGACGAAAACACTTCGGCCGGACGTGCCGGAGGCTCCGGATTCCAGTCATCGCTCGGGGACATTCTGAAAGATGCCATTGAGACCACTGCCAAGTCAGAGGCGATGAGCACCCAGGCGGTGCAGGGCAATGTGGATGTGGTTGATCTTGTAACCGCTGTTGCCAATGCCGAGGTGGTGGTGGAAACCGTGGTGGCGGTCAGGGACCGGGTCATTCAGGCCTATAACGATATTATCCGCATGCCCATGTAGGCCCGTTACAGCCGGAGAAGAGTGTCATGAACGGAGCCGATGTTATTGATATTGCCAAAGACGCGATCACTACTTTGCTGATGATGGTGGGGCCCATATTGGGCATCGCTCTCTCGGTAGGTCTGATGATTGCCTTTTTCCAGGCGCTGACCCAAATCCAGGAAATGACCCTTACTTTTGTACCAAAAATTGTCGCCATCTTTTTCTCCCTGATGCTGCTTCTGCCCTATATGGGCACCACTATTGGCAGCTTGATGACGCGGCTCGCGGACCGCATAGCCGGAGGCTAGGCCATGCTCAATCTGGTTCTGGGCGAGGAAGTTTTCGCATTTCTGCTGGTATTCACCCGGCTGGGCACGGCCCTTATTCTAATCCCGGCCCTGGGCGAAATGTCTGTGCCCGCCAGGATCAGGCTGGTGCTGGCTTTGCTGCTCTCTTTTTTGACCCTGTCTCTGGTGCGCGAAGGCCTGCCGCCTCAACCCGCCACCATTTTCGGCCTGACCGGGCTGTTAATCAGTGAGGTGGTGATTGGCGCCATGATTGGAACCTCCGCACGCATGATCATGGGGGCGCTCCATGTGGCGGGCACGGTTATTGGTTTTCAGGGAGGTCTGGCCGCGGCCCAGCAATTTGATCCAACCCAGGGGACGAGCGGGGCCTTGATTGCGAGTTTTCTGGGGCTGATTGGAATCCTCATTATTTTTACCACCAACCTTCACCATATGCTGATCGGCGCCCTGCGATATTCCTATGATTATTTTCCAGTGGGTGCCACCCTGCCTTTTGCCCAGTTTGCCGAGCTTATTACCGATACCATTGCCGGTGCGTTTACCCTGGGTGTGCAGTTGGCGGCACCGTTTTTGGTCTATGGGCTGATTTTTAATGTGGGGCTGGGGCTGATTGCGCGCCTGATGCCGCAATTACCGGTTTTCTTCGTGGCCATGCCTTTGAATGTTTTTATGGGGTTTGTCATTCTGTCGGTCTCAATTGGCGCCATGATGCTCTGGTTTGAAGACTATTTCACCGATCGCATGATGTATTTCCTGCCCTAGGAGCCTGGAGGATGTCGGAACAACCGGACCAGTCGCAGAAAACCGAAGAGCCAACCCAGAAAAAGCTGGAGGAGGCTCATAAAAAAGGTGACGTGGCCAAGAGCCAGGAGGTTCGCCACTGGTTTGCCCTGGTATCGGCGGCGATTGCACTTACCACTGGGGGTGCCTGGACGGGCACGGTTATTCGTGAGGCGCTGGCCGAGCATATGGCAAATCTGCATGCAATTCCGGCCGATGGGGAATGGGTTCTGGCGGCGGTCGAAACTGTAGGCTCCAAGGTGTTCGGGGCCATGTCTCTACCGCTCGGTATAATCATCATTGGTGCCATATTGGGCGCGACGGTTCAGCATAAGCCGGTTTTTACCTTTGAGCGGATGATCCCCAAATTCAGCAAGATTTCACCCCTGGCGGGCATAAAACGTCTGTTTTCGGGACATACGGCTGCGGAATTTTTAAAAATAATTGCCAAGCTTGTGATCGTGACCGTGGTCGGCATTGCGGTGGTCTGGCCAGACAAGGATGGTTTGCCCCAGTTGGTGACGCTGACCACCCAGAGTGTTCTGGCTATTGTTTATGATCTGGTGCTCAGGCTGTTGATCGGTGTGGTTGCCGTGATGACCATAATTGCCATTATGGATTTTATGTTCCAGAAATTTCAGCACCACAAAAAACTGAAAATGACCAAGCAGGAAGTCAAGGATGAGAACAAGCAGCTTGAGGGCGACCCGCAAATCAAGGCCCGCATCCGGCAACTGCGAAGCGAACGAGCCCGGCAGCGTTTGTCGAGCGCGGTGCCCGAGTCGGACGTCATTATTACCAATCCGACTCATTATGCGGTGGCGCTTCAATATAAACATGGTGATATGGCGTGCCGGTTCTGAAGGCAAAAGGGGTCGATTATCTGGCCCTGAAAATCCGCGAAATTGCCGAGGAGTGCGGGATTCCCATTGTGGAAAACCCGGCGCTTGCCCGGGCATTATATGCCACTGTTGAGGTGGATGAAGAAGTGCCGCCGACGCATTATAAGGCGGTGGCCGATGTTATCGGTTATATCTTGAAGCTTGGTGGCTCGAGAAAACGTCTGCAAGCAAAGTGAACTGTGTTATGTGAGAAAATTAGGTATTATGTGAGAAAATTGGGTATTATGTGAGAAAATTGGGTATTGAATGAATTCGTCCTTCGATAAATTAACCGGCGATTTTGACAGGCTGAGCAAAGAAGACTTGGCCATTCTTGCCCATTTGCACACCCTGCACTCTCAAAAGGGTCTGGCGCACTGGCAGGAGATAGCCGTGATTCCGGCCATGGTCATGGGCCTGATGTTGACGGCCATTCTCATGTTATCAGCCTATGTTATATGGGGCTGGACTGCCGGGATAGCCGTTGCTGGTGCGGGGATCATATTCACCATAGTTTTCTGCTGTGCATTCAAATATCTCACTCTCGACCGGGGGCGAAGCCGTCCCAACAAGCTGTTGGTGGCGATTCTTCAAGCCGAGGACGAGGGCCATGCGCTGACCAATCTCAAGGGTGAAATTCTGTTTGCCAATAGCGCCTATCGCAGAATTTTTCGGGGAGACAGCCCGAGCCCGCTGGAGTGGCAAGTCAAATCTGATGATGGCGTTTCTGTGGCCGAAATGATGAACCAGGCCGGCACAACCCAGACCATAGAAAATAGTGTGATTATCGAGGAGAACGGGCAGGATGTGGTTTTGGGCGTCAAGATGCGGAAGGTAGAGGGTTGCGTTTTGTGGCGCATCCGTCTGCTTAACCCTGAAGCGCTTTTCCTGCAATCATCCAACTGGTTGAAATCTGGACTTGAACCCGCCCTGAGCGAAAGAGACATGGGACTTATTCTGGTCGACCATGAAGGTGCAATCCATTATGCCTCGCCTGAGGCCCATAATTTGCTGGACCTGAGCAGCAGTCAGTCTATTCCTGATGCTCTTTCGGACATTCTGGACCCGGGTGGTCTGCTCGATCAGAGAAATAACCGGGCCGAAGACATCGTTTTGGCGGTTGAAATGCCCATGCCATCGCAATTGGGCGATGAAGCACCAGGTCATATCGTTATTTTGCGAGCCAGCGCTGAACCGGGCGAAGATGCACCTGATGTGCTGGACCGGGCCTTTGAAGATATTTTATCCGATGCGCCAATCTCGACTGTAGCGGTGGACGGGGATGGTAATATTTTGATACAGAATCCGGCCTTTCTGGAATTGAACAGCGAACTTTTCGGGAAGCCAGCCAAAGTGGGGCAAAATATCGCCGAGCTTTTTGATGTGGAACAAAAAAGTGATTTTGAAGCCAAGCTCGCTGCCACCATTGCCGGTGTGCCCCCCTCCCATGCGGTGGAGGTTTTTCCCGATGAGGACAGAAATCAGGTACTCCGACTTTATTTCGCCCGCGGCCTGCCGGGAGCATCTCCTCACGCGCTCTTGTATTTTATCGATGATAGTGAGCAGAGGCGCCTTGAAACCCAGTTTGTACAGGCCCAGAAGATGCAGGCGGTGGGGCAGTTGGCAGGGGGCGTGGCCCATGATTTCAATAACCTTTTGACTGCCATTATCGGCTTTTGTGATCTGCTGCTGGTACGCCCCGGCCCGGGCGATCCGTCTTTTGGTGATCTGATGCAGATCAAACAAAACTCGAACCGGGCGGCCAATCTGGTTCGACAATTGCTGGCTTTTTCCAGGCGTCAAACGCTCCGGCCCCGCATTCTGAACGTTACCGATACCCTGCAAGAGCTTTCCAACCTGATCCGGCGCCTGATTGGTGAGCGGATTGAACTTAAAATGATTCACGGTCGCGATGTGGGGGACATCAAGGCCGATCTGGGGCAGCTGGAACAGGTCATTATCAACCTTGCGGTTAACGCCCGGGATGCCATGGATGGCGCTGGAAAACTGACCATCCAGTCGCGCAGCATTGCACCCGAAGATGTTGAGAGTCTGGGCAAGGCGGTGGTGCCGCCGGGGCATTATGTGCAGATCACGGTCTCGGATACGGGTACGGGAATTCCGCTTGCCTATCTCGACAAGATTTTTGAACCCTTCTTCACAACCAAAGAGGTGGGGAAGGGCACCGGGCTCGGGCTCTCGACCGTCTATGGCATTGTCAAGCAAACCGGCGGCTTCATTTTCGTGGAGAGCACCCCCGGCGTGGGTGCCAGCTTCGATATTTTCCTGCCCCGCTATCAACGGGATGAGGTGACGGTGGCCAAGACGCGCATAACCGAACAGCCCGCTGCCGACAGGGATTTGACCGGCATGGGCACTATTCTGGTGGTGGAAGATGAAGATCCGGTGCGGGCTTTCGCCACCCGGGCTCTGCAAAACAAGGGCTATAATGTGCTTGAAGCTGCCAATGGCGAAGAGGCTCTGGAAATATTGCGCGGCAATGACGGGCCGATTGATCTTTTAATCTCCGATGTGGTGATGCCGTCCATTGACGGGCCCACCTTGGCGCGCATGGCCAGAGAATATTTTCCCAAGCTCAAGATTGTGATGATCTCTGGCTATGCGGAAGATGCGTTCAGGCAAGAGTTTGATGCCTCAGACATGTCATTCCTGCCCAAGCCCTTCAGCCTGACCCAGCTGGCGGAAGAGGTCAAACGCGCCATGAGTGAATAGCGGCGCGGCGCGCTTGTTCTGCTGAGTCTTTGGCCGCCACCGGTCGGGTGATTTGCCCTGGAGCCCGTAACAAAACCGGACCATAGATCGTAAAAATTCAATTATAACAAGCCATTAATATTTTCCCTTGCAAAAGAGAACAAAACAGGTACATTGGCAGTCAGAACCTTACAGGCATGGGAATAATTGCTTTCATGTCTGGCCTATGAAATAAAGAGGGAGACCGGAAATGGGTGCATTGAACCTGCGCGTGGTTGGAGACAGCAGAGTGGATAAACAAAAGGCACTGGAAGCGGCGCTGTCGCAAATCGAGCGCGCCTTTGGCAAAGGCTCGATCATGCGCCTTGGTCAGGAAAACTCGTTGATTGAAGTGGAAACCATCCCCACCGGCTCAATCGGGCTGGACGTGGCGCTTGGCACCGGCGGACTTCCGCGGGGCAGGGTTGTGGAAATCTACGGACCCGAAAGTTCAGGCAAGACCACGCTCGCCCTTCATGTGATTGCCGAGGCCCAGGCGCTCGGAGGAATCGCGGCATTTGTCGATGCCGAACATGCGCTCGACCCGATTTACGCCGGCAAGCTAGGGGTCGATATTGACGAGCTTTTAATCTCGCAGCCCGACACCGGCGAGCAGGCACTTGAGATTACCGATACCCTGGTGCGCTCGGGGGCGATCTCGGTTCTGGTGATCGACAGCGTGGCCGCACTGGTGCCCCGGGCTGAACTGGAAGGCGAGATGGGTGACGTGCATGTGGGTCTGCAGGCGCGCCTCATGAGCCAGGCTTTGCGGAAGCTCACCGCCTCGATTTCCAAATCCAACTGCATGGTCATTTTCATCAACCAGATTCGCATGAAAATCGGTGTCATGTACGGCAGCCCCGAGACCACATCCGGTGGCAACGCGCTTAAATTTTATGC
>JACZYI010000088.1 GCA_022571175.1 Pseudomonadota bacterium | reverse complement strand
TATTTCCGATGGCGCACCGGTCGATGACAGCACCTTATCGACCAATGGCGGAAATTATCTGGAACAACATCTGCGCCAGGTTATTCACTGGATCGAAACCCGCTCGGAGGTCCAGTTGCTGGCAATTGGTATTGGCCACGATGTGACACGCTATTACCGTCGGGCTGTTACCCTAGTGGATGCAGAGGATTTAGGTGGTGCGCTGATCGACCAGTTGGCCGCCCTTTTTGACGAGGCTGAGCCAATAGACAAAAGACCAAGCCCGCGGGTAATTTAACCGGCGGCAGTACAAACTTTAAAAAGTAAAATGGCTAAGCGGAAGCGCGCCTTTTTGCGATCAGCTTTTTAAGCTTCAGGGCTTTGGAAGATAACTGCTCGTTTTTGGCCTTCAAAAGATAGGCGTCCAGACCGCCACAATGTTCCACCGACCGGAGAGCACTGGTCGCAACCCGGAATGAAACAGACTGCTTCATGATGTCACTCAGAAGCGTCGCATTCACCAGATTAGGCAAAAAACGGCGCTTGTTTCTGTTCTTGGCATGGGAGACATTATTGCCAACCATCACCTTTTTGCCACTCAGCTCGCAAACCCTGGACATTTTTTTTCCTCTTGCAGAATTACCCTGTGACCCGCGCTTTCGACCACCCCGCTTTATAGGTGCGGGGGATATACGTGACAGGCTCCCTCACGTCAAGGCAAAACCCGCTCCATTTTGAGTGCTGGCACAGTCCTCAGCCCCCATGACGGGCGTAGATCTCTCTTCTGCCATCCTTATGAAACAAGATAACCTGGTAAGGCTCTGCCGGACCGTTTGTTTCCATGCCAGGCGATCCCACGGGCATGCCCGCAACGGCAAGGCCAAGAGCGTCAGGCCGATCCTGTAGTAACCGTGCGACATCCTCTGCAGGTACATGTCCTTCAATAATATATCCTTCTACCCTCGCCGTGTGGCAGCCCCATAAATCGACCGGTATTTCCAGATTTTCTTTGAGCGATAATATTTTGTTGTCTGGCGTTATGGTCACCGAATGTCCGTGGCTGCGTAAATGGTCGGCCCAGAATTCACAACACATGCAACCAACCGACTTATGGACCTTGAAGTCTGCCGCCTGCACCACTCCTGCCGCCATAAAAACCATCGCTAGAATGCTCACCAATCGTAAGCTTACAATAGCTGGTGCATGATTTTTCCCATATGATTTGACCATCATTATTCTCCGGTTCATTTATGACACAGCCGAAATGGCAACCAGATTATACCACCCGTGATACTTCTCGCTCAACAAAATTGCGAAAAAATGCCGCTTTTTCTCGGTCGTTGAAATTTCAGCGAGCACCGTCACAAGGGAGCGTGAAGGATTTGAGGATTGTCACATTTCGGGTCTTGAATTCGAGAGCTAACCGTCCAATTCTAGCGCCATGATCAGAGCTGAGTCACAAATGGACCCGCCCCGGTTGGCCGCTCTTCTAGGCCCGACCAATACTGGTAAAACCCACTATGCGGTAGAGCGCATGATGGCGCACGCCTCGGGCATGATCGGATTTCCCTTAAGACTGCTAGCGCGTGAGAATTATGATCGCGTGGTTGCCGTAAAGGGCAAACGCCAAACCGCCCTGATTACGGGCGAAGAAAAAATTGTGCCCGAGAACGCACGCTATTATCTCTGCACGGTCGAGGCCATGCCCACCACCATGCCGGTCGAGTTTCTGGCCATTGACGAAGTGCAAATGAGTGCCGACCGGGAACGCGGGCATATTTTTACTGATCGTTTGCTGCGGGCGCGGGGCTTGAGCGAAACGCTCTTTATGGGCGCCAGCACCATTGAGCCCATTATCCGGTCGTTGTTGCCCCAATGCGAAATTATGCGCCGCCCGCGCTTTTCCCGGCTAAGCCATGTTCTGCCCAAAAAAATAACGCGCCTGCCCGGGAGGAGCGCCTTGATCGCCTTTACCGCTGCCGAGGTGTACGGCCTGGCCGATCTCATTCGCAGACAATATGGGGGTGCCGCCGTAATTATGGGGGCGCTCTCGCCCAGAACCCGCAATGCCCAGGTGGAACTCTACCAGTCCGGGGAAGTGGATTATCTGGTGGCTACCGATGCCATCGGCATGGGCCTGAACCTGGATATAGAAAATGTCATATTTTCCGGCCTGAGCAAATTTGATGGCCGCAAACGCCGCCCATTGGAGGACGCAGAACTCGCGCAGATTGCCGGGCGCGCAGGTCGTCACATGCAGGATGGAACCTTCACCACCTTGCCACCATCCACACCCGGTCTCTCTGAGCAAACCATTGCCCGGATCGAGGATCACAATTTTCGACCGATTCACCAGCTTTTCTGGCGAAGCCAGGATCTGGATTTTGCGGGCATTAAAGCCCTGCTGCGCTCTCTTGCCCAAAAGCCGGACCTGGTCAGGCTCATGCCAGCAGAACAAGCGCTGGACGTGTTGTGTCTCAAGACGCTCTCGGAAGATTCCAAATTATGCCAGAACCTGAACACGCCCCAGGCCGTTGCCCGGTTCTGGTCTCTCTGCCAAACGCCCGACTTTCAGAAGCTGGCTCCGGAAACCCATATTGAATTGATACGCCAACTGGCTGGATATCTGTTCCAGGGAAAGGGCATCATCCCCCACGACTGGATGGCTAGACAGGTGTCACGGCTGGATAATGTGCAGGGTGACATCGAGACCCTGATGATGCGTATTGCAGCGATCCGCACTTGGACCTATCTTTCACATCAATCTGACTTGCTTGAGGAACATGAGCATTGGTCTCATGTCACCCGGGATTTGGAAGATCGACTGTCTGATGCCTTGCATGAACGATTGCGCCAGAAATTTATTGATCGGGGAACAACCCTTTTGATGCGTGAGCTAAAACAGAAAAAGCAAGCCAATGTCCGGGTGGAACATGACGGAAACGTCAGTGTTGATGGCCACGAGCTGGGCCAGTTCAAGGGCCTGACATTTCGTTTGGGAAAGACAGTCGCCGGTGAGGATAGCCGCATCTACCAAAAGGCCGCAGAAAAACTAATGCGCGAAGAAGTATTTGTACGCGCCAAGCAACTGATCGCGGGCAAGGGTTCTGATCTTGAAATTTCAACCGTGGAAGGATTGGCAAAAGCCAAAATCCACTGGCGGGGCGCGGCTGTGGCGGCACTCTCCCGGGGTCGGGATCTGTTCCACCCAAAGCTGGATCTTTTGGCTAACAGTTTGCTGGATGAGGAGTCGGGCAGGCGGGTACAGGATTTCCTGAGCCAGTGGCTGACCCGGAAACTTGAAGATCACCTGGCACCACTTTACAAACTGAAGGTCGCTTTGGCCCAAAAACCAAAGTTTGATACAAATCCGGACAACATGGTTTTGACAGCTGCCGCCAGAGGCCTTGGTTTTCGCCTGACCGAGGCGCTGGGCATATTGATGCGTGATGAGATTGACGAAGAACTTCGGAGCCTGGGGCAGGAAGAGCGAAAAAGCCTGAGAGCCTATGGCATCAGATTTGGGGCTTCGGCCGTCTTTATGCCTATCCTCCTTAAACCCGAACCCACGCGGCTGCGTTTGCTGCTGTGGGCCTGTCATCACCGAGATGATAAATTTCCGGAGCCGCCCGAACCGGGCATGGTCTGGCTGGAGATAAAACCATCCATTTCCGCCGATTTTTATCGCATTGCCGGCTTTCGCATGACCGATCGCAGGGCCATCAGGCTGGATATGGCTGAACGGCTGGCGGATGTGGTACGACCGCTTGGTGAGAAAAACAAAATATTCGCAACCACTCCTGAGATCATGGGGCTGGTGGGACTTTCCGGAGATGATTTTGCCACCGTCATGCACTCGATTGGATATGGCCGGGCTCAGTCCGGTGATGAGAAGGAGCCCCAAGCCCTTCACTTCAAATGGCAAGGTCGAAAAAATGCCAAACCGGAAAAATCAGAATTCAAGATGAAACGTGGCAAAGGGGCGCAAAAGAAAAAGAAAACTCCGAAAGCAGAGCGGGCATTGGACCCGAACTCGCCATTTGCCGAACTGGCCGGTTTGAAAAAAACTCTGGACCGGATGCCAAAGTAAAAGTATCAAACCACAGAAAATCACAAGATTGAGAGGTGATGGCACCCTTGAATCAGTCCATACGATTGGATCAGTGGCTTTGGCGGGCTCGTTTTTTCAAAAGCCGAACCCTGGCCGGGACGCATTGCAAAACCCGCAAAGTCCGTGTGGATGGAGTTTTGCGTTCAAAATCAAGCGTCCTGGTGAGCGTCGGACAGGTGCTTACCTTTCATCAGGGCAGACATATCAGAGTGGTAAAAATCCTGACTTTGCCTTCTCGTCGCGGACCAGCGATTGAGGCCCGTGACTGCTATGATGATTTGACACCGGCCCGTGAGCAGGAAAAGATGGAGCCAGGCCAGAGACAAGCAGAAAGAGATAAAGGGACGGGGCGACCGAGTAAACGGGAACGCCGCATTACTGATCGGCTTCGCAGACGAACTTGATTTGAAACCACAGCAAAGGAACTCTGCCATGTTTGGACGGATCAGGGACATATTCGGCAAACAATCGACCACCAGAAGGACGAGCACAACGCAGTCTTTTTCTGACAAGGAAACCGCCACTGCGGTATTGTTGGTGGAAGCTGCCACGCTGGATGGCCATTTTGACGCACAAGAGCATGAGACTATCAGGCGAGCGTTGGTCCGGCTGTTTTCCCTGGAAGAGGCAAGCGTGGAAAGCCTGATTACTGAAGCCAGAGAAATTCAGAAAAAATCTTCCCAGCTTCAAGGGCTTACCCGCACCATAAAGAAATATTTCGATGAAAAAGAACGCATTGAGTTGATTGAAATGCTGTGGGAAGTGGTCTATGCCGATGGAGAATTATGTGACTACGAATCCAACTTGATGCGACGTATTGGTGGTCTCATATATGTGAGTGAGCGAGAGCGAGGCGAAGCGCGCAAGAGGGTTCTGGCCAGGCTGGAACCGGACCCCTAAACCATCTGGCCCGGTCCGGGGCCTCATTAAGGGGCTTGTCCAATCACTCGCGATTGTGCATAAACGCCAAAGAAAAACGTGACCAATGCCAACAGGAGGCATGCATGACCTACGTGGTTACCGAGGCCTGTATTCGCTGCAAATTTATGGATTGCGTGGAAGTGTGTCCCGTGGATTGTTTTTACGAGGGTGAAAATATGCTGGTGATCAGTCCCAGCGAATGCATCGATTGTGGTGTTTGTGAACCGGAATGCCCGGAGGAAGCCATTTTACCTGATACCGAGGATGGCCTGGAAAAATGGCTGGAAGTGAATACCAAATTTGCCGAAATCTGGCCCAATATTACCCTCAAGGGTGACTCACCCGCTGATGCCGACGAGTTTTCCGGCAAGGAAGATAAATTCAAGAAATACTTTTCCGAAAAGCCCGGTGGTGGCGACTAACAATCAGTCAGACAAGCCTTTTCCCATAAGTCTTTCAGGAAAATCACAAAAATTCTGTGAGCAGGTCGCATTTGGACCGATTTTGTGTTATACTTGGCCAAGATGCGACAGGACTTATGGTTAACGCAAAAGCGAGGGCTATCCCCCTTTAGAGGCCAAGAGGCTCCATAGAAATGTAGAGGCTGCGAGGCTCCATAGAAATTATTAACTGGTTTTTGTTCCGGTGCGTGTGCGCCGCGAAGATTTTGGATAAACGCCGGTTGATGGAATTTGACTGAAACAGCAGGAATTAAAACAAGATGGCAAAAAAGACGAAACCATTATTTTCCCCGGGCAATTTTGTGGTCTACCCCAAGCACGGCGTGGGGCGGATTGTTGAGATTGAAAAACAGATCATTTCCGGTGTGAAGCTGGAACTCTATGTGATTCGGTTTGAAAAGGAAAAAATGACGCTCCGGGTTCCCCTCAACAAGACAGAAGTTTCGGGTATGCGAAGGCTTTCCAATCCCAACACCATGCTGGAGGCCATGGCAACGCTCAAGGGTCGCGCTCGGGTAAAACGCACCATGTGGTCTCGCCGGGCCCAGGAATATGAAGCCAAGATCAATTCTGGCTCTCTGGTCTCTATTGCCGAAGTTGTCCGCGATTTGCATCGTAAGGATGACCAGCCCGAGCAATCATATTCGGAGCGCCAGATTTATGAATCGGCTCTTGGCAGGCTGGCGCGTGAAGTAGCTGCGGTTGAAGACACCGACGAAAAGACCGCTACAGAAAAGCTGGAAAAAGTTTTGCTGGCTGCCTGAACAGGCGTATATTTTTTGATGAAAAGCCCGGCCGGTTAGTCGGGTTTTTTTATGGTAAAACCCTTCAGGAACACCCGGTTATGAGATCAGGCGTCATACGGCTGGTAAGGCGTATCTGCCCCGGGAAGGTGGCTTCTATCATGGGGCCACCCGCGGCAAAGAGCCAGCCGCGCACTTCAATCTGGTGACCCTCAAGATTTTTGAGAACCTCATAGGAGAGCTCGGCTTCGTTGCCGCCCCGCTTGACCAGAACACGGACGGTAAAATCCTCACGCCAGTCATCACCGAAATTCAGATAGATAATGTTGCGAACCTGAGCCACATCCTTGACCTGGCCCTGAATAATTTCATAGCCGGTCTCATAAAAACGCACTTCGTGGGCGCAGCGAACTTTAAAAGCCGGATGACGCCATAACCCAAGCCGCTTGCGGCGGGCCTCATCTTCTGCCTGCCAAAATTCTTCATGGGCCCTGCTGACTTCAACCGCCAACCGGGCAAACCCGCTCCTCAGCAGTTCCTTTTGCAGCCAGCGTCCGTCTTGCTCCAAATAGACAGGTGAGCGCCCATATCGGTCCGCCGCCCGGGGTAGAGAAAATAACGACACCGGTCTGTCGCCACCGAACGCCAGAATGGCATCCTCCAGTGCCCGACCGAGCGGCCAATCAGTATCGATGTTGTAATTCAGAGGTTTCAGAGGCAGTACAATATCATCCAGAACCAGCTCCCGCCCGTCCGCCAGGCCAATTGAGCCTTCATCACTGAGCCCGACAATAATCCCGACACCCCCGGGAATGAGCGATGATTCAAAGCTTGGAACTATTACTTGCGCCTGACCAGCATCAGGATTTAAAAGCAATCCCACCGCCATGCAGATGATTATGCCAACTCTCCTCATAACCCTCTCGAACTATCCTCCAAACAATTAGTACCGGCAGTGGCCAACAGAGCAGACCCTTATGGCAAAGCTTGCCCGAAACCTGTGGCCGTGGCATATAAAGCCCGCTCCCATAATCAAAAGATAGTTTTTCCTGGGCATGAAGGACAAGAGATGGCGATAACAGAGGCAGAATTTATCTGGAAGAATGGCGAATTTATCCCTTGGGCCGATGCAACAACCCATGTCCTGACGCATGCGCTGCACTATGGGTCCGGATTTTTTGAGGGGATCCGTGCCTATAATACGGAAAATGGCGGGGCAATTTTTAGGGCCGAAGAC
>JACZYI010000087.1 GCA_022571175.1 Pseudomonadota bacterium | reverse complement strand
ACGCCTCCCGGGAGGCAAACCGGTTAGTGAAAATGGACAGCAAGGGCCAGAAACCCGGCGCGGGTGTCTATATTTACAAGGAAGGCAGTCGCACGCCCACGCCCGATCCAATTGTGGATGCCATCATTCTGGAAGAGGCTGAAAAAGCCGGCATTGAGCGACGCGAAATCGGGGCCGAAGAAATTGTCCAGCGGTGCATCTACCCACTTATCAATACCGGAGCACGCATTCTGGCAGAAGGCATAGCGGCCAGACCCGGCGATATCGACACGGTTTGGGTCAATGGCTACGGCTTTCCCCCACACCTTGGTGGACCCATGTATTACGCTGATCAGGTGGGACTGGCTGAAATTCTCAAAGCCATTGAGGGTTTTGCAGAGCGCTTCGGTGAACGATGGTGGACACCGGCTGAGCTGCTGAAAGAGCTGGCAGGGAAAGACCAGAACTTCGCATCCCTCAATGCCTAGTCGGTCTCCTCAGCTTTGCTCACCACGGCCATGGGAGCCTCATTGACCTTCAGTTCAAAAATGTCGGGCCGGGCGTAATGACCGGTGACATCAAAATCATATTTCCCGCGCGCAATATCCCCGAGATCAAGTTCTGCCGTCAAAATAGTCTCGCTACCATATTCTGGCCCTGCCAGTATTTCGCCAAAGGGTGAGACCATAACGCTGCCGCCATTAATCAAAACACCATCAGGATCATTACCCTGAATACAGTTGTAATCATCGGGAAAGTCCGAGCGTTTGGCAAACTGGCATGCGGAGAGGACAAAACAGCGCCCTTCAAAGGCAACCGTCTGCATCAGAGGAATCCAGTTTTCCCGATCATCAACCGTGGGCACACAATATAGCTCTATGCCCTTGGCAAACATGGTCATGCGCAAAAGAGGCATGCGGTTTTCCCAGCAGATAACCGCGCCCAGTCTGCCAAGCTCTGTATCATAAACATTAAGCGTGGAGCCATCCCCCTGCCCCCAGACCGCACGCTCAAGTGCCGTTGGCATTAGCTTTCTATGTTTGCCCAGATAATCCCCCCGGGCATTGAACATAACCGCCGTACAATAAATCGTGCCGCCCTCCCGCTCGATGGCACCAACGACCATATGAAGGCCGGTTTTTTTGGCGATCTCACCAATTTTATCCAGCTCGGGGCCGGGAAGCTCAATGGCAGCAGCAAAATAACGCTTGAAATCTTCGCGGCCTTCGTCCGTGCGCATGCCGAGCCGCATGCCAAAATCCAGACCCTTCGGGTAAGAGCCCACAAAGGCTTCAGGGAAAACCGCAAGTTGAGCCTTTTTGCCCGCTGCATCCGAGGCCAGGTCTGCCAGTTTCTCAAGTGTCTTGTCCGTATCAAAGGCAGGGGGAGCGGACTGAACAACAGCGGCCACAAGCTTCTTCATGCTGTATCATCCCGTCGATAGCCAAGCTCATCATCAATGCCATCCAGCGGCGCAAATTTGACGGTAATGCTTGGGATGATGCCGAACTCCACTTCGATTTCAAAATATTCAAATCCATGCAGGTCAACATTGTTGCCAAATTCAGCCGCCTTATAAAGAGAACGAAGGAAATGAGAGGCCATTTTGCGGTGGGCAATGCCAGCCAATAACGCCTCGCGTTCGTCGCCTTCCAGAAGCTCCCGGATGCGTACATGGGCAATGACGCTGGGTGGCACCGTCATCACCGCTTCAATCTCACTGACTCGAAAGCCCGCTTCCTCTATAATGGGTAGAATCCTGTTGAAGCGCTCCACCATATCTTCAAGCTTGGCCACCGTGGCACCCTTCATCTTTTGGATGGTTGAAGAAATCCAGCGTCCCGGCGACGTGCGTCCGGGTTCCGGGGAAAAGGCGTCGCCCTCATCTTTTTTTATTTTTCTGACCAAGAATCTCACTCCCTTTTCCAGACCTGATAATCCTGACAAATTCTAGAGACCCGGAAGCCTAAAGATTTTTCAGGACTTGAACAAGACGGGGATGAAAAAGAGGTTAAAAAAAGAGGCTAGTCTTTCTTTTGGTGCTCGCTTTTTTTGTCATGATCAATCACCACAACCACCTCGGGAAGAACATAGGGATAGCTGTCAAGATTGGCGGGTACAAACTGGTTCGAAGGGCGTTTTATGCCACAGTCCCAGGCAAAGCGATCAGGGAGTTTCCTGGCTTTCTCGGCTGGACGGAACACGCATTCGCAGACTTTACCGGCCTGCCTTGAGAGCATGCCTTCGGTCTGAGAGCTGCACATCAGGGGCTCATCCATGGAATGAACCGGCATGGAATGAACCGGAGTGGCCCGGACAGGAAGCAAAGTCAGAATTATTGCCAATAATCCTATGATTGCTGCGCCTATGAATGCTATCCGGGCCGTCATCTCTAACCTCATTCCAATGCGTTATAATTGCTTAAGAAGACTGTAGCGGAAGATGTTTAAGGATTCGTTTAGAATTGGCTCAAATTTTTCAAAAATTACGCCTGAATCCCAGCAATATACTGGTAGCATTGTGGGTGACAGCCGAATGCCCGGCATTAAGTTGATGGAGCAGATTGATCTCAAGAGAGCTGTAGGGCGCGGGAGTCCAGCGATAGCTGAGCTCAAAATCAAGCTCACGGTCTGAGGGAGTCAACGACAGATCGGTCAGGCTGTAGAGTATCTGGTCTTGCCCATAATCACGCCCGGTGGGCAGGTTCAGAGTCGCCCGGCCACTCTCAATACGAAGCGGGCTGGAGACAGCCAGCACCAGGCTACCATCGCGGATGAGAAAATCATCCCGCTGCAACGCCACCCCGAAGCCCATGAACCGCAACCGGGATAAACCCCCGACAAGGCTGCCGGTGGGGCCTTTAATTTTACTCAAGCCCTGATCAAAAAGACCCACCAGCCTGGTTTTACCACTCAGATGCCAGGAGGCCTCAAAGCGGCCTGTGATTGTGGTTGCATTACTGCCAAGGCTGAGAGCACCAGCAGAGGATGACCCCAACAGAGAATTCTTTTCAAATATGGCGCCGGTCTCAAGCGAGAACGCCAGATCGCCGAATATTTTGGTGACCCGAACCGCAGTTGAATATACCTGGCCTCCAAGATCAGGCGCTTGCAAACCATCGGCCAAGACAGTGGTGCTGGCTATGGTTGAGGCCATTGACAATGTCAGGCTATCGCTCAAGCGATGGGAAAGTCCGAGGCCGCGCCCGGACCGACCGCCAAAGAGCTCACTCGCCCCCATAAAGCCGAACCCGAGAAGACTGTTCTGGATATCACCCGTGAGATTGCCAACCACCAGATCACTGGTGGCCAGGCCGTAACCCACACTGAGCAAGGTTTGATCGGAGATAAAAGCCTGATAGGACAGCTGCGGAAGTTTATAACTCTGAAACGCGCGTTGGCTCTCTGGAAGCGCATCAGCCAGATGCTGGAACTCCTGGCCTCTCTCATAGAGCACAAAACCCAGATTATCCTCACCGGTCAGGGTGAAAGACAGGGGTTTATAAAACCTGCTCTTACGAGCGCGCCCTTCGAGTAAAGGCACCGCTCTTTGTACCAGACTCACACGATCACTCAGATCAACAAAATAGGACCTGCGAAAATCATCCAGCATCATTATCTGTTGAAGGGATACCGCATTGATAAAGGCATCACCAAAGACCAGCGATGATTGCAGGCCGGTTAAATCCAGTGGCACCAGACGCTCGACACCATTACTCTGGGTGGCAATCGACTGGGTACCAATAGGCTGAATGGCAAGCCCCAGATTTATCAAACCGTGGCCAAACAAGCTATCAACGCCAACGGCACCCAAATCAGTGGCGGTCATTAAAAGAATTTCACCAACCTCTCTACCGGTGAGGTTGGGGAATAATTCGAACAGGAGAGCAGCGGCACCCGCCACAAAGGGCGAGGCAGCGGAGGTGCCACCAAAATTTGTAATTAAGCCACCATTGAGCCAGGTGGTTGTGACCCCCGAAGGGGCCACCAGAAAAACATCCTGACCAAATCCAGCCCGATTGGAAAAACTGAAAAGCGCTTGATTACGGTCAACCGCACCCACCAAAAGAATGCCGTTCATCAGGTCCGCTTCGAGGGCAATATTAATGATCGGTACCTGTGGGTCTGCAAGGGAATCGTTTCCCGCCGCAAGAACAATCAGAATTCCGGCCTCCACCGCCCGGCGAAGAGCCTCCCCAAGCAGTTGTGTATGAAGTGCGTCCGGTGCATCAACATCGGTAAATCCCAGACTGACATTGATTACATTTGCACCCACAGCTATGGCGTGATCAATAGCGGCCACAAACATCAGGGTTTGTGTATTGTTGTCTTCGTCCAACCTCAAATCAGGTCGACCGCAGGCCGAGGTTGTGGTGTCCGAGCCACAAACCTTCAAGACCAGAATATCAGCGGAAAAGGCTATGCCATGAATTCCGAGATTGTTTTTTGCAGCCGCGATAATACCTGCCACAGCAATTCCATGTCCGCTCACGGCTTCAATCCCAAGCCCGTCATTAACGAAATTCATACTTTGCGGATGAATGCGGCCAAGGAATTCGGGATGATCCGTGTCGATACCGGTATCAGCTACGCCTACCAGCACCCCGGCCCCGGTCAGACCCAGTTCGTATGAGGCAATGGGATTTATTTCACCTAGCCCAACATTCAATCGAAACTCCGCCGTATCGAAGAGTGAACTCGGTGGAGGGGAGGGAGGGGGCGGAGTGATAATGGGCGATGGTACGGGAGTCGAACCGCTACTGCAGGCTGCAACTGCCAGCGCCCAAAAGAGCATTGATAATAATGTTCTGATCACTCTGATCATTTTGTTGCCCCGTCTCTCACTGTTTGCCTTTTCTTATTTGAACACCGAACCAGGTTCTGTGGCCATTAAGAATAATAAACATTTTCGTGATGAGCTAGTTTTTAGAACAACCGGGATTATCAATCAGTACGAGTCAGGCGGGAGAAGGTTTTGCGTTGGGCCACAAAAAAGCTGATCGCGGTGTAGATCGCCAGGGTCCATAATCCCGCAAGGATAATACCCGCAAGTGCAAATGGAACCAGCAACCAGATTCTCATATTTCGGCTGGCACCAAAAAGGAGAATAAAGCGATCCCCGGCGTTGAGCCTCCCGGCATTGGAAATATTTATTTTCTTTTCAAGATGCTTCTGTTCCAAACAGGCAAATGCGAAAAGAATGATCAATATCACCAGAGCCCAGGGAAGCGGGTTCTGCTCCAGAGACCAAAGGGCATAGGCCATAGCCAGGTACCATAGAAATTCCATGCTATCCAAAAGCTGTCTGAAGAGGGATGCCGTCTGGTCAGAACGATCATTGAGCCTTTTCAGCTTTAGCTCGATGGCCGCCAACAGCCCAAAGAGGAGCGCTCCAGCAAGCCCGACCCCCAAATATCCCCAATAAAAAAGAGCGACAACCATCAGACCCAGCCCAAATGTGAGACTGCGGATGGTGCTCAGCGGAAACCGCCATTTGCTGATGGCGAGAGTCAACGGGCTGGCAGGCAAATCATAAATAAATCGGTCAGGAAAATCACCATCACTACCGGCGTAATGTGTCAACAATGCCCGACCGGCGAGAGTGCTATCATCCCGGGAGAGAACCGGTCGCCATAATATGGTTTGGGTCGTCCTTTTGGAGAGGGTTGCATCATTCCCCAGGCTTGTTACCTCCAGCCACTGACAGTCGGCATCGGCCAGGACGATCCCCAAAAGAACCCTGAGCGGAGAGTTTTGAAATGTCGGACTTTCCTGTGCCTCTCTCATTTGAGCCGAATTGATTTTGGTGCAAGAAGCAAAAAGCCCATGCCTGTCGCCGGAGGAAATTTTAAGTCCCGCAGTGGCACCATATCGGACCACATCTCCTAGAAACCATGCGAGAACGGACCCCTCGGCCTCATGGCAGGCCTTCAGAATTTCCCGGTCCAGAAGCACGCCTTCTTCCAGCACCAGCGCCATCTCTCCTTCTTCCAGAAGAGATTTTCCAAGAAACTCCGCGTCCAAAACTTCAACATGTTCCGGGCCACCTTTAAAGGCACCCAGTCTCTCATGCAGATATTCGGGGTAGTGGCGGGAGAGCAGCAGGACATTCTGGATACCCGCTGCACGTAATTGACGCAGTTGACGTTCCAGCAAGGGCACACCCGCAACCAGAATCATGGACCGCGGAATTTCGCTGCCGTCTTCCGAGGGAGCGTCAATAAAAATAATCGCTTTTTCTGTCATTATCACCAGACCCGTTGTTTGCTCCCCCAGTCATAGACAATAATGTCTTAGTGATAAAGGCTCATGGCCGTACGGACAAATGTCCATATTTTGGGGCATGATAGCTCTGCGTTTTTGCAAACACACTGTCGCAGGCTTTACACCAGGCACCAAATAATGAATGCTTCAAGCCTCGGGATGATTGAAGATAATGGTCGATAAAATATGAGAATGGTGTTTTGGATTTTCATTGCTAGCCTGTTGCTCTTTAGCTGCAACAATAGTGATGACGTGCTGGATGGCCTGCCCCCGGGCAGCGTGAAAGTGGATGACGAAATGTATATGATCCCGCTTGACGCTTTGGATGAAGATGGCTGTCAGGAGTATCGTGCTCATTCTCCGGGAAATATGGTTGTTCAGGTTATTTTTTATCAAAAGAAAGATGGCAGTTTCACCATGAACAAGGAGGAGGCCGCTTGTAATGCTGAGTGATAATAAAATCTGGCTGCTGCTGGCCGGCATCAATGGCTTTCTGGCGGTTGGTATGAACGCCTTTGGCTCTCACGGTCTGGAAGCTACGGTCAGCCCTGAACAGCTCATCTTGTTCCGCGAAGGCGCTGATTATCAGATGTCACACGCACTTGCTTTGCTCGGAACCGGGGTTCTTTCGCTCTATGCCAAAGGTCGGGAACAGGGAGCCATTACCTATGCCGGTATTGGATTTCAAACCGGAATTTTGTTTTTTTCTGGATCGCTTTATTGGCTGGGCATAATGGGTCCTGGCAGTCTCGGACCTCTTTCCATCCTGACACCGATTGGCGGACTGGCGCTTTTGGCAGGCTGGGCATTTCTCAGCATCGCCAGCTTCCGGGTTCTCTGGCCGGGGCTCTCAAAAGACTAGAGTTCGCGAATTTCTCAGCCGCTGATAATTTTCCAAGATCCATCAGGCTGGCGACAGGCGGTGCCATACCCTTCGACCGACTCTCCACCAATCACAATGGTCTGGGTATATTCCCGGCAATATTCGTTATCATTCGCCAGGTAAGCAGCATTCGGAGTGAAGGAACCGGAATTGCCGCTATCGGGGTTATACCAGGTTGAGGTCTCGCCCGATGGCGAATATTCCAGGGATTGGTAATAGGCCTGTTCCATCGCAATCCGATCAGCCCGGTCAAGCTCGCGACCAATCGAAGAGCCAATACTGGCACCAATCAGCGTGCCCATGGCGGCTCCGATCACTTGAGAATCTCCACTGCCTCCG
>JACZYI010000086.1 GCA_022571175.1 Pseudomonadota bacterium | reverse complement strand
TATCCATCTGGCCGAGACTGGTGAGACCATCGCTCTTGATTACCGCGAAACAGCCCCCGCAGGCGCCAGCCGCGACATGTATCTGGACCGGAATGGCAATGTGGATAATCGCCTGACCCGCATGCATCATTTATCCGCCGGAGTGCCTGGCACGGTCGCCGGGCTCACCAAGGCATTGGCTGATTATGGCAGCATGACTCTGGCTGAAGTTATTGAGCCCGCCATCCGGCTGGCGGAAGAAGGGTTTATAATCAGTCTGGCGCTATCGGAGGCTTTGCAGCGCCGGAGCGGTACCCTGATGCAAAATGCTGCCAGTGCCCGCAAATTCTTCAAGCCGGGCGGAGAATTTTATCAGGCGGGCGATCTTTTTATTCAGCCTGATCTGGCCAGAACCCTGAAACTGATTGCACGCGATGGTGCCGCTGCCTTTTATACCGGCCAGATAGCCGACCTGATCGTGCGGGATATGGAACGAAATGGCGGGCTGATCAACCATCAGGATTTGGCCAATTACAGGGTTGCAGAACGAGAGGTGGTGCGGGGCAGCTACCGTGGCTATGAGATTGTCTCCATGCCTCCCTCATCCTCGGGCGGCATACTTGTGATTCAAATGTTGAATATGCTCGAGCATTTTCCGCTTGTGAACTGGGGTCCGCAGTCAGCCGAGGGTCTGCATGTCATGGCCGAGACCATGCGCCGCGCCTTTGCTGACCGGTCAGAGCATATGGGCGATAAGGATTTCTATGACGTTCCCGTGGACTGGCTTTTGAGCAAGAGCTACGCGGCGGAACGCGCGGCCACAATCTCGCGAGAGCGAGCCACGCCCTCATCGCAGGTTCGCCCCGGCACGGCTCCATATCAGGAAAGTCCGGATACCACCCATTTTTCTGTGATGGATGCGGCGGGCAATGCGGTGGTGAATACCTATACCCTGAATTTGAGTTATGGCTCTGCCTTGACGGTCGAGGGAGCAGGATTCTTGCTCAATAATGAAATGGATGATTTTGTCTCAAAGCCCGGTGTCCCCAATTTCTTTGGTATGCTGGGCAGTGACGCCAACGCCATTGAGCCCGGCAAGCGACCACTTAGCTCCATGACGCCGACAATTATTTTTAGAGAGGGAAAACCCTATTTATTATTGGGCTCTCCCGGGGGCAGCAGAATTATTACCGCCGTTTTGCAAGTGATTGTGAATGTGCTGGACCATCGTATGGGGCTGGCGGATGCGGTGTCGGCGCCTCGTATTCATCACCAGTGGATGCCGGACAGACTCCAGTTTGAGCCGGGCCTTAGCCCCGATACCATTCTAATGCTTGAGGCCAAAGGACACACCATCGCGCGCTCGGGAGCCATGGGTTCCATTCAGGCCATCCTTTATGAGGACGGATTTTTCTTTGGCGTGTCGGACCCGCGCCGCGCCAATGCCGGGGCGGTTGGACTTTGTGTAGCAGGCATTGCACACTCCTGCTGAGGCTCCAAACCCTGCTGAGGCTGATGTGAAGAAACCTGTTCAAAGCCTTCCCGCCTGGACTTATTTGAGCGCTGAATTCCTGACGCTCGAAAAGCAGCATCTGTTTGACCCGAGCTGGCAACTGATTTGCCATCAAAACGACATTCCAGAGGCCGGAGATTATGTGACTTTTGATTTTCTGGGCCGAGCGGTGTTCGCGCTCCGGGACGGTGAGGGAGCGATCGGGGTTTTTTATAATGTCTGCCAGCACCGTGGCTCACGGTTATTAGACGATGCGAAGGGCAATCTGGGGCGCTCGATCATTTGCCCTTACCACGCCTGGACTTATGGCTTGGATGGGGCGCTCAAGTCTGTGCCCGCGAACCAGCGCGACCAAAATCTGGATATGGCCTGCCTGGGTCTGCGCCCGGCGGGACATGTGAATTTCATGGGCTTTCTCTGGACCCGAAGCGGGGAAGGTCCAAGCCTGCAGGAGCAGTTTGCACCGGTCAGGCACGAGCTTGAACCCTACCGCTTTCGGGAGTTGCAGCCCACCGGCCGCGTAACCTTGAGAACTCGCAAGGCCAACTGGAAAACCATCGCCGATAATTATGTGGATATTCACCATGTGGCCATCAATCATCCCGGCTTGAGGGCTCTTTTTGGCTCCAGTTATGGGGCTGAGGTAAAAGGCGACATTCACCGCATGTGGGGTGATGTGGGGGATGAGGGCAGGGATCCATATTCCGTACGGGCCTATAAGCGCCTGCTGCCGGAGGTGGACTGGCTACCTGAAGCGCGCCAGAGGCATTGGTGTTACTATCGGCTGTGGCCAAACCTGGCCTTTGATATTTACCCGGACCAGGTGGATTTCATGCAGTTCATTCCGATCTCTGCAAATGAAACCCTGATCCGCGAAATATCCTATGCCATTCCCGATCAGCGACGCGAGATGAAAGCGGCGCGCTATTTGAACTGGCGCATCAATCGCCAGGTCAACAAGGAAGACGCACTATTGATTGAAAGGGTTGAACAAGGCATGCGTTCTGGTGGATTTGAAAGCGGCCCTTTTTCCAGGAGCGAAGTGTGCCTGATCGATTCCGCCAATCGTATTCGCCATGCCATCCCCATCGCCAATCAGAGCGATGAGCCAACTGTGGGTCCATTGGCGGGAGTCGTCTCATGAGCCGGGTAAAAAACACCGATTATGATGTGGTTTTCATCGGCGCCGGGCATAATGGCCTGGTGGCAGCCTGGTATCTTCTGAAAGCCGGTCTGAAGGTTGGATTATACGAAAGGCGTGCGGTGGCAGGTGGCGCGGCGGTCACCGAAGAGTTTCACCCCGGTTTCAAAAATTCGGTCGCCGCCTACACCATCTCTCTGCTCAACCCCAAGATCATAAAGGACATGAAGCTCGCCTTCTATGGCCTTGAAATTGTTGAAAGAAAGATGGCTAACTTTTGGCCGCAACCGGATGGCGGCGTGCTGTTCCGGCATAATGATTTTGCCGACAATAAAGCGGAATTCGCGCGTTTTTCGGCCCGTGACGCGGAGGTCTATGAGGCCTATTCAGAGATGATTGAGCGGGCGGCAGATTTCCTCCGTGAAATGATTTTGAAAACGCCCCCCAACGCGGGAGGTGGCATAAGCGCCCTTATAGCTGCCGCCGGGCTCGGGCGACGTTTTTCGGTGCTCAAAATCGACCAACAGCGCGTTATACTGGATCTGTTCACCAAAAGCGCCAAAGACATTCTGGATGGCTGGTTTGAATCGGATGTCATCAAGGGGGCTCTGGCTTTCGATTCCATCGTTGGCTTTTATGGCAGCCCGGAGACTCCTGGCTCGGCCTATGTTTTGTTGCATCATGCCTTTGGCGAGGTGAACGGAAAAAAAGGAGCCTGGGGTCATGCCATTGGCGGCATGGGGGCGATTACCCAGGCCATGGCAAAAGCAGTAATAGAGGCGGGCGGCGAGATTATGCTCGGCTCCCCGGTGGCTGAAGTGCTGGTGGAAAAGGCAAGGGCAACCGGGGTCAGGCTAGACTCTGGTGAGACTGTCCGCGCCCGTGCGGTTGCCTCAAACCTCAATCCAAAGCTGCTTCTGACCCGATTTGTGGCTGCGGAACATCTGTCCGAGGGTTTGCCCGAGCGCATGGCTGGATATAAATGCGGGTCCGGCACTTTCCGCATGAATGTGGCCCTTTCAGCCCTGCCAAATTTTTCTTGCCTCAAGGGTCATGATCCGGAAAAAGTCCGAAAAGCGATGACCGCAGGCATTATCATTGGTCCCACTATGGACTATCTGGATCGGGCTTTTTACCATGCCAAAAGGCATGGCTGGTCGAAAAAACCCATCATAGAAATGCTGGTGCCGAGCACGCTGGACTCTACCCTGGCACCCGAAGGCGCGCATGTGGCCTCCCTTTTCTGTCAGCAATTTGCCCCGGTTCTGCCCGATGGCAAAAGCTGGGATGAGGAACGCGAGCATGCCGCAGACCATATTATTGACTGTGTGGAGGATTATGCGCCGGGGTTTCGCGCGAGCATTCTTGGCCGCCAGATATTAAGCCCGCTTGATCTGGAAAATATCTTCGGGCTCACCGGCGGAGACATTATGCATGGCGAGCTAAGTCTTTCTCAAATGTTCTCAGCCCGTCCGCTCATAGGTCTGGCCGATTATCGCATGCCGGTCAAAGGCCTCTATCTGGTGGGCTCAGGCGCACATCCGGGTGGGGGTGTCACCGGCGCACCGGGCCATAATGCCGCGCGGGAAATAGTGAAGGATTTCAAACGTCACAAAATATGAGAAATTTTCCCAATGCGCATAGAAATGCACATAAAAATCAAGGGCTTGCGCTTAGCCAGACCTCATGTTATGCGGCGCATCAGAATCGTGAAAGGCAATAAAGACGTGCAAAACAGGTTGAACAGGACTAGGCGAGAGAGGATTTCTGTCCCTTGGGTCGGGAGCGTGCTCTGACATCAGTCTTGATTATGTCAGTTTTGCACCCGGTCATTTGGCCGGGTTTTTTATTTTTGGGCGACCATACGAAGAATTATTATGAGACATTTTATCACCACCGAGGATTGGACCCGTTCGGAGCTTCAGGCTTTGATCGACCGGGCCAAGACCTTCAGAAAAGACCCGGCGGGAAATGCCCTGCAAGGGCGCTCGGTGGCGCTGCTGTTCTTTAATCCATCGCTTCGCACGCGCACATCATTTGAGGTTGGCATCCATCAACTGGGCGGTCAGGCCATTATATTGCAGCCGGGCAAGGATGCCTGGCCCATAGAGTTTGAGCTTGGCACTAAAATGGACGGCGAGACGGAAGAGCATGTGAAGGAGGCGGCGGGTGTTTTATCGCGCTATGTGGATATGATTGCCATTCGCGCCTTTCCCAAATTCGAAAATTGGCAGGAGGACCGCCAGGACAAGGTCATCCGGGCTTTTGAGAAATATGCCTCGGTCCCGGTCATCAATATGGAGACCGTCACTCATCCCTGTCAGGAACTGGCGCTGATGATGGCGATCCAGAAAAATGTCGGCAACCCCGATGGCAAGAAATTTCTGCTCACCTGGACCTACCACCCCAGGCCCCTGAATACGGCGGTGGCAAATTCGGCGCTGATGATTGCGGCAAAATTTGGTATGGAGGTGACGCTGCTTTGCCCCAATGAGGATTATTTGCTTGACCCCCGTTATATGAAAGCGGCTGAAAGCTATGCCATGGCTGAGGGGCGTACCATAACCGTCACCCACGATATTGAACAGGCCTATGCCGGTGCCCGCATGGTTTATGCCAAAAGCTGGGGGGCGCTGCCCTATTTTGGCCGCTGGCAGGATGAAAAACCGATCCGCGAAGCACACCAGCATTTCATTGTCGATGAGCAGAAAATGGCCATGACCGATAATGCCTGTTTCTCTCATTGCCTGCCTTTGCGCCGAAACGTCAAAGCCACTGACGGGGTGGTAGAGTCGGAAAATTCGCTGGTGCTGGAGGAGGCCGAAAACCGTTTGCATGTGCAAAAGGCCCTGATGGAAGAACTGATGAAAAGCCGGGCATCGTAAAGACATGAGCGATAACCAAGATATCCGCGATGTGATTACAAAGCTGTTGTCCACCATGGCCGGGGCGCGTGAAATTCGCCAGTATCTGGACCGCTATGCGAGCCAGGAAAAGGCGCGCTTTGCCGTGGTAAAGGTGGGCGGTGCGGTGCTGGCAGAAGATTTGCCTGAACTGGCCAAATCCCTGGCCTTTTTATATGCGGTTGGCCTTCGCCCGATTATCATTCACGGTGCGGGTCCGCAAATTGATGAAGCCATTTGCGTGGCGGGCCTGACCTCGGAGCGCAAAGGCGGGCTGAGAGTAACAACACCTGAAATTATTAATCTGGTACGCCGGGTTATGCTTTCTGAAAACAGGCGTTTTGTAGATGCCCTGCAGGATGAAGGCGCACCGGGATTGTCGATTACCAGCGGGGTGTTTCAAGCTGAGCGATCTGCGGATGAAAGCCTGGGGCTGGTGGGGGATGTGTCACTGGTGCATGTGGAGGCTATTGAGGCGGCGCTGACGCGCGAACAGATTCCGGTCCTGTTTCCACTGGCCGAGACCGCTGACGGGCAGATTTTGAATGTGAATAGCGATACCGCGGCAAAATATCTTATCAGGGCCATGCGACCCTATAAGGTTGTTTTTCTGACCAAGTCTGGTGGGCTTCTGGATGGGGAAGGCGCGATCGTATCCAGTGTCAATCTCGCTTCCGATTATGAAGAGCTTATGGCTGCCCCCTGGCTCAAGGGAGGCATGCGGTTTAAAATCAAGGAGATCAAGGACATCCTGGACAAGCTGCCGCTGGCAAGTTCGGTTTCCATGACCCGCCCTTCGGAGCTCACCCGCGAGCTCTTCACCCATCAGGGTGCGGGCACACTTTTGAGGCGCGGAGAAAATATTCTCAAATTCGAGACGGTTGAGGATATCGATAAAAATCGGCTAAAGACATTGATCGAAGATGCTTTTTCCGGCCCGTTGGATGCAGATTATTTTGATAAAATAGACCTGGATCACATCTGGGTAACGGAAGCCTACCGGGCGGCGGCGGTGGTTGTCAGGGGTGGGCCTGCACCCTATCTGGATAAATTTGCCGTGGCTGAAGATGCCCGCGGCGAGGGACTGGGACGGACGGTGTGGCGTAAATTATGTGCGGATTGCCCGCGTCTTTTCTGGCGCGCCAGAAATAATAACCCCATTCGCCAATTTTATTTTGAAGAGGCGGACGGCTCGTTGAAGCTGGAGGGCTGGACAATGTTTTGGCGTGGGCTGGAGGGCATAACGGAGATTGAGGCTTGTCAGGATTTTGCACGCTCCAGGTCCGCTACAGTCGCCTCGGGTGAAAAGTCATGAAAAGCTCTAAATTGGGACCTAGGAAAGTTGCCATCATAGGCGCACGTGGCTATGTGGGTTCGGAACTGATGAGGCTGTTGGCCGATCATCCGGGTTTCGAGATTGTATTGGCCGCTTCTCGCGCACTCGCGGGTGAACCATTGCAAACCCAGGTTCCTGGCTATGAGGGCGAGCTCCGCTTTGAAGAAACAAACCCCGAGATGCTGGAAGATTTGGAGGCAGATGTGTTGGTATTTGCGCTTCCAAATGGCATGGTGGACGTGTATGTGGAAGCTGCAGAGCGCAACCGGAAACGGCCACTGTTGCTTGATTTGAGTGCGGATATGCGGGGCAAGGCAGAATGGTTTTATGGTCTGCCAGAAATTTATCGGACTGACCTGTCCCGGGCCACAAAAATTGCCAATCCCGGCTGTTATGCCAGCGCCATGCTGCTCGGCCTCTGGCCACTCCGGAAGTTGATGGACGGACCGCCATCCTGTTTTGGTGTGTCCGGTTTTAGTGGTGCGGGCACCAATAGTTCGCGCCGAAATGACCCGGATGAACTCAAGGGCAATATTCAACCCTATAGCCTGATCGGTCATGGACATGAATCAGAAGTCGCTCATCAACTGGGATGCGCGGTTAATTTCATGCCCCATGTGGCAAGTTTTTT
>JACZYI010000085.1 GCA_022571175.1 Pseudomonadota bacterium | reverse complement strand
CCAGGCCGTACGGCGGTTTTTATGGAGTGGTATTTCCTGACCATGGGCATCGGTACATTTTTCGGTGGCATGATCGGCCACGCGTTTTCATACGCGGTAAACGAATATTGGAAGTTGCTTGGGTGGTTTATCTCGATGGCCTCGATAGCCTTTATAGAACGAGCTGCAATTCAACACGCCAGCAGATTGATTAATCCCACACTGGGTAAGGTGTTTCTAATTCTCAATATTGTGGAGTTGCTCACCGTCATGGTGCTTACCGCGCTCTCCCTGCATTTTCGAATTGTCCAAATTCATGTGGTGACCGGTCATGATGCAGAAAAAATCGCGGAGGCTCTGCAAGACTGGACTGTCCGGATAGTCCATAACCCGGATTATGAAAGCGGTATGGCATCCTCACTGGCAGCAGGTATTGGCTCTCTGCCCCGGAATGCGGACGGAGTTTTGATTATGCTCGGAGACATGCCGGATGTCAGCTCCTCAACAATAACCTGCTTGCTGAGCGAAGCCCGGGCAAATCAAAAAAGCATCATCGTACCCACTTGGCGCGGCAAACATGGCCACCCGGTTTATTTTGGCCGAAATTTTTTTAAGGCCCTGATTCGCCTGGAGGGCGACCGGGGTGCCAAAACCCTGCTGGAAGAAAACCGGGCACAGGTCAACACTATTGAAGTGGACGATCCGGGCATACATCTGGATCTGGACAGTACCGAAGCGCTGGCTGCCCATAGGCAAAAAATAGCGAATGATTAAATCCCGCCATTCGTGGCTACGAAATTCTGGCTAGAGCTCGTATATCTGGGTGATGCGAAAACCCCGTCCCTCGGGATATTTGCGTTCAAGCTTGCGTTTGGCGTCTTCTTCGGTATTTGCCACTACTTCAATGAAGTTCAGGTCTGCCCAGATGTCCTTATAAAGTGTGTGATGGAGGTTGTCCTGAACCAGCTTACGCACATCTTCATTATATATTGCTGCCTCAAATTTCTGGATCATGCTGTTTTTCCTGCAATATTGAACAAACCTGGTTCATCGTTTTACGGGCCTCGGCATAGTATTAGCCGGACAAATGTTAGGATTTTCTTATCAAAACGAAATTTCTGCCTTCTGGATCATTTTCAAGCTCCTGGCCTTTTTTCGCATTCACAAAACGTCGGGCAATTTCATAGCTAAATCCAGCGCGTGCAAATGAGGCGATCTCCCGTCGAATCATCTTTTCACGATTCTCGCGAGACTGTTCTTTAGCCGCCGTTCGAAACGGGCCAAACCTTCGGCGCTTGGCAAAAACCCGCGCAGCGGCCATGTCCAGGGCTTGTGCATCTTCAAAATCTTCGAGGATATGATCAAGGGCGCCGGCTATGTCTTCTCCGCCAACGCCCTTCTGGCGTAATCGGGCCTGAATTTTCCAGCGGGACCGCCCCTGCCTCAAATCAGAGCGGGCCAGCATGCAGGCATAATTCGCATCATCAACAAAACCTCTGGCTACGCACACTGCCACCACCTCATCCACCCATTTTCTCGCCACCTCAGGTACCGGGCGGTGCCTTATGCGCGCCCGCACCAATCGTTGGTTTAACACTCGCCGCAAATTTTCAACGCTCGAGGCATAGCGCCCCAGATACAGGAAGGCTCCTTTCTCCAGTTCTGCTTTGCTGACTGCTTTTTTTGAACTGTCGGCCATGAGAACAGCCTGCACTTTTGCCACCAGTCTCATCAAGCAGAAGTTGGACCCCCGGGAGATAAAGCGAGCTCCGCACTTAAGAAAAATAAATCAAATCTGCCCAATTATTGCCAAATTGTCCCGGCAATGGGGCCCGAATGGACTGAATTTCGTTTGATTGCCGATTGCTTGTTGCGGCAAAAAAGGACTTGCGAAACCGGGTCTTGAACGCTAATGCAGCCCAAAGCATGGCTGAGGTGCAGCATTTGGCCAAGGCTTGATCTCCAGGTTCTGAGGGCCAATAGTAAAAATACCGAATGAGAAGAGGGTAAAGCGCAGCAACAAGATAGCGGGGGAAATGACCTAACATGTTGTATTTGAAGACTAAATTCTTGATCTTCAGACCCATTATCAATTTGTTCAGCACTTATTTTGAGCGAGCAGCAATTTATGGTACATAATAGGACTATGAAGGGGGCAACACCGACAGACGATAGTGGTCTGACGCGCCGAAGGGCTGATTTCGACACCATCGTCGATGCGCTGGAATATGCGGCCAAGGGTTGCCGGGGTCTGAACTTTTATTCCTCACGCGGCGAACTTGATGTCAGCCTGACCTATGTTGAAATCAGGGAACGCGCGGAAGACATTGGACGCCGCCTGGTGGGCATGGGGTTCGAAAAAGGGTCGCGTCTGGCCCTTATCGCCGAAACCACACCCGATTTTATCTGCCATTTCCTTGGAGCCCAGTACGCCTCAGTGCTTCCGGTCCCACTTCCCCTACCCACTTCCTTTGGCGGGCGAGACGGTTATGTGGAACAGTTGAAACGGCAGCTCCAAAGCTGTCAGGCCTCAGCTATTATTTCCCCCGCTTCGATGGCAGAGATTCTCGGCGAAGCGATCGTTGATCTGAACTTGCGCTTTGCCGGCACTGCAGATGAATTTTTGGCCACAGCCCAGGATATTGGCGATGTTCGCCTGCCTTCCAGCGACGATCTGACCTATTTGCAATATTCCTCGGGCAGTACACGCTTTCCCCATGGCATTTCCATTGCCCATGATGCGCTGATGGCCAACGCCCATGGCATGGGCCATGATGGTGTGCAGATACGCGAGGGCGACCGCTGTGTAAGCTGGCTGCCCTTCTATCACGATATGGGACTGGTGGGCACGTTCCTGACCACCATGGCTTGTCAGGTCTCAGCTGACTATCTGGCAACAGAAGATTTTGCGCGCCGCCCGCTGATGTGGCTTTCGCTGATGAGCCGGAACAAGGGCACGGTTACCTATGGACCTACTTTTGGCTATGACATTTGCGCCCGGCGCGTCGGACCCGATGCATTGGCCGCTCTGGATTTGAGTGGCTGGCGTGTTGCGGGCATCGGCGGAGACATGATACGGCCGGAAGTGATGAAAAATTTTGCCGATATATTCAGCCCGGTGGGATTCAAACCGGAAGTTTTCGTGCCCAGCTACGGACTGGCCGAATGCACTCTGGCCGTCAGTTTTATGCCTCTCGGAAAGGGCATTCTGACCGACCAGGTAGATGAACGTGTACTCTCGGGTGAAATATCGACCGAGGGTGCTGTGGCCTATGATCCAAATTCGGACATCAATGGTCACCAAGGGCTCCACGGGCTTAACGGCTATGCTCAGCTTCGGGATGTGGTAAATTGCGGAAAATTACTGCCGGGATTTGAAATCGAAATTCGCAGCCCTGAAGGTGATGTGCTGGACGAACCGCAAATGGGCCGGGTTTACCTCAAGGGCATCAGTATCATGCGCGAATATTTTAATGACCCGGAAGCCACCAAACAGGTTCTGAGCACGGACGGCTGGCTTGATTCCGGCGACATGGGATATATGCGTGACGATCATATTTTTATTGTCGGGCGCGCCAAGGATATGATTATTGTCAATGGCTGCAATCACTGGCCTCAAGATATTGAATGGGCTGCAGAACAATTGGATGGGGTCAGAAGTGGCGATGTGGCTGCGGTTTCCATTCCCGGGGGCGATGCAGAGGAAGTTCCGTTGGTATTGGTCCAATGCCGCTTGCGGGATCATGAAAAGCGAAATGAATTGTCCGAGACCGTCCGGGCTGAAGTTATGCGTGCCACCGGAATCCAGTGCCAGGTCGAGCTGGTGCCGCCGCGAGCGCTACCCAGAACATCATCAGGCAAACTCAGTCGAGCAAAAGCAAGAGCCCAATTTCTATCAGGTGAATTCCAAATAACATCAGATTAGGAAAGTTGTATGGCTAAATCTCCCAAAACACCCGTTATTGCCATTACCGGTGCGACCGGATTTATCGGGCGCAATATCATGTTTTATGCTTTCAACAATGGCTGTCGCGTGCGAGCGCTGACCCGCACCTCGGGCGACGACGCCCATAATTTAACCTGGGTCCGAGGATCTCTGGAGGATCCTTCGAGCCTTAAGACCTTGCTAGATGGCGCGGATACGGTCATTCACGCTGCAGCCTTGGTCAAAACCAGAGATACAACGGCCTTTGACCGGGTTAATCGTCAGGGCACAGAAAATCTGGTTAAGATACTCAGCGATAATGGACCAAAACGTCTGGTTCATATATCAAGCTATGCCGCCCGCGAGCCCGAGCTGTCTGCCTATGCCAAAAGCAAAGCCGATGCAGAAGATGTGGTAAAATCTTCCAGCCTGAACTGGACCATATTGAGGCCGCCAGCCGTTTATGGGCCCGGAGACCGCGAATTTGTGCGCCTTTTGCAGTGGATGAAAAAAGGCTACGCCTTTTCTCCCTCGGGTGAGGATCATCGTTTTGCAATCATGCACGCCCAGGATTTAGCCTCGCTGGCTGTGCTGCTGGCAAGAGGGAACACCGGAAAAGGCAAGATTATTGAAGCCGATGACGGTCACGCCAAAGGCTATTGCATGGACGATCTGGCAAAGGTGGCCAGTTCGCTCTTCACGCGGTCGGTCAGGACTGTGAGACTATCACATTTCAGCCTGATGCTGATTGGAGCCATGGGCAGCCTGTGGGAAACAATTTCAAAGAATGATGTCATGCTGACCCGTGGCAAGGCGCGTGAGATGATTCATCAGGACTGGACGGCGCAGAAAGCTCTGCGGCCAAAACTAAAAAGCTGGACGCCTGCCTATGACCTGGAAACCGGTATGGAGCGTTCTTTCCTCTGGTACCAGCGGGCCGGTCTTCTTTGAGGCTCTGATCCGGTAAGCGTCTTGATTTTCCCCGTTTTCCTTTTCCCTCTCAATGGTGTATGTAGCGCCATTATACAGCACTCTGCACCATCCGCGGACCAAGAGAAAGAGACACACCCATGCCCAGTGATAGTTCCCTTTTGTCAAACACCCAGCTTTCCAAGCGTATCATGGCGCTGATCGGGCCTTTTAATAAAAAGGGCGTTGCACTGGTCCCCGAGACCAGTTTTGCCATGGATCTGGATTTTGATTCCCTTACGGTAATGGATCTGGTGGCGAACATAGAAGATGAATTCGATATGGTCCTGCCCCTGAACATGTTGCCAGATCTGGAGACCATCAAGGACGTGACTAGCGCCGTCGAAAATATTCTGGGCTCGAAATGAGCTCCGATCTGTTTGACAAATTTCAGTCCGTTCTGGACCAGCATGCCCGTCTGCCCAAGGACGCGAAGGATCCCTTCGCCGTGCGGATGGATGAGGTACATTCCCAGACCGAGGCCACCATCAATGGCAAGCGCACTATTCTGGTTGGTACCAATAATTATATGGGCATGACTTTTGATGAAGACGCCTTAAAGGCTGCCCGGGATGCACTCGACAGTTTTGGCACTGGCACCACCGGCTCGCGCGTACTGAACGGCACCTATTCGATCCACAAACAACTGGAGGCCACGCTCGCTGATTTTTACAACACCAAATATGCCATGGTCTTTTCCACCGGTTATCAGGCCAATCTGGGCATCTTGTCCACGCTTGTGGGCAAAGATGATTATATCATTATCGACGCCGACAGCCATGCCAGCATTTATGACGGCTGCGCACTGGGCACTGCCACCCTCATGCGGTTCAAGCATAATGACGCAGCTGATCTGGATAAAAGGCTCGGACGAATTCCGGAAGGCGCTGGCAAGCTGGTGGTGATCGAGACCGTCTATTCCATGCTGGGCGACAAGGCACCGCTGGCAGAAATTATCAAGGTCACAAAAAAACATGGTGCTTATCTCGCCGTGGACGAAGCCCACTCCATGGGCATATACGGCAAAACCGGGCGCGGTGTGGTTCAGGAGATGGGACTTGAGGACAGCGTTGATTTTATTATAGGAACCTTTTCCAAGAGTGTTGGCACGGTCGGCGGCTTTTGCGTTTCAAACCATCCCAAGTTTGAAATTCTGAGACTGGTGTGCCGCCCCTATATGTTTACTGCTTCTCTGCCCCCTTCGGTGGTGGCCTCCGCCAATTCAGCAATCAACAGCCTGCGTCACGCCCATAATTTGCGTGGTGCCATTTGGGAAAGCGCCTCGCATTTGCATGGCGCGTTGAAGGACGCCGGCTTCAATATGGGCACCTCCACGGCGGAAAGCCCGATTATAGCGATCTGCCTGAAGGATATGGAAATGACCGTGCGCTTCTGGTCGGGTCTTCTGGAACGGGGCGTTTACGTTAATATGGCGGTGCCTCCGGCAACACCATCAGGGCTCAATCTTCTGCGCTGCAGTGTCTGTGCTGCCCACAAACCCGAGCAGATAGAAACTGTGATCAGAACATTTCTGGAAACCGCAGAAGGGCTTGGCATCAAGCCTAGCGAAACGCACCCCGTCGCCGAAGCATGATAAAAAGATAGGGCGCTGAGAGAATTGGGTGACGCCGCTGCCAGGCAGTCAGTTCAACCTTAATGCCCGAATGGCGTTCAATTTTCCAGGCCAGATACTCCACACCGCCATCAAAGGTGAAGACCGCCTTGGCCAGCCGCAGCAATGAGACGATTTTGCCATTCACCCGTCGCCGGAACCAGAAACCCCTGCCAGGCATTTCCAACTTGTCAGGCCCCTCATTCATTGCGGACAAATCTCCGAGATGGGGCATGAGCCTCTCATAATCCTCCCGCCCATTTTCATAGAGCTCGTGGGCCTTGGCCTCGGCCCCCTCCGATCTTAGCTCGGCACCATAGGTGAGGCTGAGCGCCCTGACCCATAGAGCTTCTGCGCCTTTATCCTCTGACATTGCGGGCAAAGCCGCACTCACCATAGACCTGATGCAATTTGCAATGGCCCGTTTCACGCGTTCACTGCTCTCATCATTCTGGGAATAAACCAGGGCTGAGGGTTGTGAAAAACGGGCCCAGACAGAAATATTGGAGACCCTGAGCCTACTGCGCCGCTCAAAATCCGCCAGGGAAATGACCGCCACCTTGCAGCGCAGAACGCGCCCATCATGGTCAAATTCGCGGTAAAAAACATTGGGCGGCAAAATGCGATTTGCGGCGGCCATCAGCCATGAGTCATAGGCAGTCCGGTAACCGTCAACCAGAATATAAAAATCGAGAACCTGGTTTTCAAGCTCACCAATCTTCAGGCACGAGCCATAAAACAGAACGGCCTGCACGTGCCCCCGCCATTCATTTATCAGCGCCGGGAGGATGGATGCAAGCGCATCGGGCTGGGATTTTGAAAGCCAGCCAGCCACATAATCTTCCAGATTATTTTCTGGCTTCATATTTATGTTTGCCTCAGTCATCAGCCCCTTCACGCAGATCGAGAAAAGTGAGACTGCGTTCGCCCCGAAGCTCGATTATGCCCTCAGGTCCCGGTTCATAAATCTCGCCATCCAGGGTCACCGGATTCCCACCTGTCAGGCGAATGACGCTCACTCTCCGCACATTGAC
>JACZYI010000084.1:3633-7628 GCA_022571175.1 Pseudomonadota bacterium | reverse complement strand
GGCCTGGCCATGGCCCATGAAATTGAATCGCTTGAGAAAGTTCTGGGCAATCCTGAAAGACCGCTGGTGGCGGTAGTCGGCGGGGCCAAAGTCTCCACCAAGTTACGGCTGCTCGAAAACCTGACCGGGCGGGTCGATCATTTAATCGTCGGCGGTGCCATGGCCAATAGTTTTCTGGCTGCACAAGGATATGACGTGGGCTCGTCATTGGCCGAACTCGATTTGCTTGATGAAGCGAGGCGGGTCATGACCGAGGCAGAGCAGCGGGGATGCCGCATACATCTGCCAAGTGATGTTATATTGGCATCAGAATTTAAGGAGGGCACCTCCAGTCGCGTTGCTGAGCTTGATGAGCTTGCAAATATTGGAGATGGGGAATTGATCCTTGATCTTGGGCCCAAAACGGTTCAGGCCCTGATTGCAGTGCTGGAGTCCTGCAAAAGTCTGGTCTGGAACGGTCCGCTTGGCGCCTTTGAAATGACACCCTTTGACGGGGCCACGGTCGCCTTGGCCCAGGCAGCAGCGCGATTAGCCCGTGAGGGAAAAATTCTGGCGGTAGCCGGTGGGGGTGACACTTTGGCCGCACTTGCACATGCTGGCGTCAAGGATGATTTCAGCTATGTCTCAACCGCTGGCGGCGCTTTTCTGGAATGGATGGAAGGCAAAACTCTGCCCGGGGTTGAGGCTTTGAAAGAGACAGACTAAAAGGGATCAGGTAAATGGGTTTTGGAGGGAGCGAATGAGTGATCAGTTAAACCATATTGCTAATGCGATCGTGGCACCCGGTAAGGGAATTCTTGCAGCGGACGAGAGCGTTGGCACCATGGGTAAACGCCTGGCGAGCGTCAATGCCGAATCAACCGAGTCTAACCGGCGCGATTATCGCGAACTCCTGTTCCGAACTGGCGTGATGCGGGACCATATTTCAGGTGTCATTCTCTATGACGAAACCATCCGGCAAAGTTCGGACGATGGCACAAGCATTGTGGACATTATCAAAAACATGGGCGCGATACCTGGCATCAAGGTCGATACCGGTGCCAAGGACTTTGCGCTGCACCCGGGTGAAAAAGTGACCGAAGGCCTTGATGGCTTGCGCGAGCGACTGGCCGAATATTATGAACTAGGCGCGCGTTTCGCCAAATGGCGGGCGGTGATTACCATTGGTGAAAATATGCCGTCCACCGCCTGCATTTCCACCAACACTCATGCCCTGGCCCGCTATGCAGCACTCTGCCAGGAACAGGGGCTGGTGCCGATTGTCGAGCCCGAGGTGATGATGAACGGCGAGCATGATATTGAGACCTGCTTCAAAGTGACCAAGTGGGCTTTGACCGAGCTTTATAGTTGCCTGGCACAGCAGCGGGTGGCGCTTGAGGGTACAATTCTCAAGCCCAATATGATCCTGTCCGGAAGCCAGTGCGACCATCAGGCTGGCATAGAGGAAGTGGCGGAGAAAACCGTTGACTGTCTCAAGCAAACGGTGCCCGAAGCGGTGCCCGGCATCTGCTTCCTTTCGGGTGGACAGTCAGACCTGGATGCAACCGCGCATTTGAATGCCATGAACCAGATTGCTGATCTGCCCTGGCGCCTGAGCTATTCCTATGGCCGCGCCTTGCAAGCAGCCCCCCTGAAGGTGTGGGGTGGCAATAATGACAATCGTTCGGCGGCACAAGCAGCTTTTGCGCACCGCGCCCGCATGAATGGTCTGGCCACCGATGGCAGATGGTCGCCCGAGCTTGAGAAAGAAGCCGCCGAATAAATTACTGCGCTGGATATCAGCTCATGCCGGAAAAGACCCAGCTTTATCTCATTACGCCTGCGTCCTTTGCGCTTGATGATTTCTCAAACACGCTGTGGGAGACCCTTTCAGCTGGTCCTGTGGCCTGTCTTCAGCTGCGCATGAAAGATTGTTCCCTGAGTACCGTCAGGCAGGCGGCTGAAACTCTCCTTCCCATCTGTTTTGAGAATGATGTGGCGCTTCTGATCAATGACCATGTGGAGATCGCCCGGGAAGTTGGTGCTGATGGCGTACATCTGGGTCAGGGTGATGGCGATGTGAGAGCGGCGCGCGCACTTCTGGGAATCGACGCCATGATCGGTGTCACCTGCCATAACTCTCGCCATCTGGCGTTTGAGGCCGGTGAGCAGGGTGCTGATTATGTGGCGTTCGGTGCTTTTTTCCCCACCGATACCAAAGACGTTACTCACACCGCCACCCCCGATATTTTGACCTCATGGGTGGAAATTATCGAGATACCCTGCGTTGCCATTGGCGGCATCAAGGTGGATAATTGCTCGGTACTTATTGAGACGGGCGCGAATTTTATCGCAGTCTCTTCCGGTGTGTGGAACTATGCTGACGGACCAAAAGCAGCCGTTCAGGCGTTCAATAAAGTCATAGACGAGGTTTTTGAGGAGAGGAAAGATGCGTAAATGGTTATTGACCCTGGTTTTATGCCTGTTTCCATTTTCAGGTTTGGCGCAGGATTTGGACGATGCCGTGCTCACCATCGAACCTGTCAAGGATGGGCTCTATGTGATTTATGGTCCCGGCGGGAATATCGGAGTCTCTACCGGAGCAGATGGTGTCTTCATAGTGGATGATCAGTTTGCACCGCTCACACCCCGCATTCTGGACTTGATCCGCTCTATCAGTGATGCGCCCGTGCGTTTTGTCATCAACACCCACTGGCACCCGGACCATGCTGGCGGTAATGAGCCTTTTGGAGAAGCGGGAGCTATTATTATCGCCCATGAGAATACCCGCAGCCATCTGGCAACGGATCAGGTTCTGGAGCAATTTAATGCAACCATCCCCCGCTCTCCTGACGCGGCGTTACCGGTTGTGACTTTTTCCGATGAAGCCAGTCTGCACCTTAACGGCGACAATGTGCGCCTCCTTCATATTCCTCATTCGCATACGGACGGTGACATCGCGGTCTGGTTCCAGAAGGCCAATGTGCTGCATATGGGCGATGCTTTCCTGATGCAGGGTTTTCCGCTTGTGGACTGGTCATCGGGCGGCAGCATCGACGGCATGCTGGCAGGACTGGAGCGCACCATAGAAATGATCGATGATGAGACCATTATCATTCCCGGGCATGGTGAGCTGACCAATCGAAGTACCATGATGGCCATTCGGGACATTATTCAAACCATCCGTGACCGCATACAGGCCATGATAGAAGATGGCATGAGCGTGGATGAAATTGTCGCGGCTCATCCCACCGCCGAGTGGGATGAAAGCATGACCAACCCCTATGTGACCGGCGAAAGCCTGACCCGCGCCATCCACCACACACTGACCGAGCCGCTGAGCCATGAGCATGACTAAAAGCGCCTCTTAAATCCGCCTCATAATCCGCCTCATAATCCGCTTCTGGACTTGCCCTGCCCTCATCACCCTGTTAAATAGCGCGCGATCTTTGAAAATTTGAGGGAAGCTCTGGTGAAAATAAACGGAAATGCCATCCGGCCCGGCATGGTGATCGACTATAAAGGCGAACTTTGGCGGGCGGTGAAAATCCAGCACACCCAGCCCGGCAAGGGTGGGGCCTATTTACAGGTAGAGCTCAAGGCCCTCAAGGGCAGCCGGAAGCTGAACGAGCGTTTTCGGTCTTCCCAGACCGTCGAGCGGGCGCGACTTGAGCAAAAAGATTATCAATATTTGTTTGAAGATGGTGGCTTATACACCTTCATGGATAATGAGAACTATGAGCAGGTGAGCCTGTCTGCTGAAGATGTGGGCCATAAGGCTAAATATTTGCAGGATGGCATGGAAGTTGTTCTGGAATTCCATGAAGAAACACCCCTGGGTTTAAGCCTGCCCGACACCGTGACCCTCGAAGTTGTTGAGACCGAACCTGTGGTCAAGGGGCAGACCGCTGCGCATTCGGCCAAGCCCGCACTCCTCTCCAATGGCATTCGCACCAACGTGCCTCCGTTCATTAATGTGGGTGATGTGATTTTAGTCTCCACCGAAGATGGCAGCT
>JACZYI010000084.1:0-3623 GCA_022571175.1 Pseudomonadota bacterium | reverse complement strand
GTCTGCACGCTCAGCCCTTTTGAATGTTATGGTCTCGGCCGCGCTCAAAGCCTCACGCAGGCTTGTACGTGACTTTGGCGAAGTGGAACAATTGCAGGTATCCCGGAAAGGCCCGGCTGATTTTGTCACCAATGCTGATCTCAAGGCCGAATCCATTCTGTTTGAGGAACTCAGTCGCGCACGGCCCGATTACGGGTTTTTGCTGGAAGAACGGGGCGTCGTCAGGGGCCAAAGTGACACGCGCTGGATTGTAGACCCGCTGGATGGCACTACGAATTTTCTCCATGGCCTGCCTCATTTTGCCATTTCCATAGGGGTCGAGGAACGGGGCCAGATTATTGCCGGTGTCATTTTTGATCCCATTAAAGATGAAATGTTCTGGGCCGAAAAGGGCCGGGGTGCTTTTATGAATGACCGGCGCATCCGGGTCTCTGCCCGCGACCGAATGAATCAGAGCCTGCTGGCCACTGGCATCCCGTGGAAAGGGCGTGGCGGCCATGACCAGTATTCAGAGGAACTTGCCGTAATTATGCCACGGGTGGCCGGTATCAGACGGTTTGGATCGGCCGCCCTTGACATGGCCTATGTGGCGGCGGGGCGGTATGAGTGCTATTGGGAAAACGGCCTCGAAGCCTGGGACTTGGCAGCTGGACTGGTGCTGGTGCGCGAAGCTGGAGGCATTGTGACAGAGCTTGATGGCGGGGATCAAATTTTAAAAACAGGCAGTATATTGGCCGCCAACAGCAGTATGCATGGGCCAATGGCTAAATTATTGGCGCCTTTTGCCCATAAATCAAAGAATTGAAAGAGCGGCTTCAAGTTTCTAGGATAAAAATTGTATGACAAGCATGGTTAAATCATTGGTACTGTGTATTTTCTTGGTTCTTGCCACGGGAGTCTCCTCCCCGGCCCATGCGCAGGAAAATTCGCTTATCCCGGAAATCACACTCGTCGACCGTTTTGCACCTGACATTGAAGCCTTTCAGATTCTCTATGAGCCCCATATGATTGTGCTTACGAGCGAGGCCTCGCGCCGGCTGGACCGGCTGGCGGTGCGATTGAAAGGAACGCGGGATAAAATATCTATTATCGCTTACTCTGGCGATGCCCAACTTTTGACACATGAAGCCGTAAAACTTTCTTTTAAACGGGCCTTGTTGATCCGGATTCTACTGTTGGATCAGGGCGTGGAGCCAGGGCAGATTGAGCTTCGGGCCTTATCCCAGGCAACTGATGGTGGCCCCCCGGATCGGGTGGATATTGCGCCTGTATCCCGCTGAGCGGCTTGCGCTTTATGAGCGAGAACCGCTACTATCGAGATACGGACCCATAAGGGAGACGAACCATGACACAGCCCAAGCGGTATTTGACACGAATGACGCTGTTTGTGCTGGCCATCGCGGCCTTGTCGGTGGGGCTGGTTCTTCCTTTGCAATCTGCCTTTTTGGCGAACCCCTATATCAATAGTGTGATCGTTGGCACGCTTCTGATTGGTATCATCTTTGTTTTCCGGCAAGTGACCCAGCTCAAGGGCGAGATCGAGTGGGTCACATCTTTTCAGCGTGAAGAGCAGCCATCGGCGGTTGCCGATACTCCAAAATTACTGGCCCCCATGGCCGCACTTCTGGCCGATGAAAAAAGTGTCATTATTAAATTATCGGCACTGTCAGCGCGTTCCATGCTGGACAGCATCGCCTCGCGTTTGGACGAAGGACGTGAAATTTCGCGCTATTTGATCGGTCTCCTGATTTTTCTCGGACTGCTCGGAACCTTCTGGGGTCTCTTGGGCACCATCGGGGCCATTAGCGATACCATCGCCGGCATGTCCGTGAACACCAGCGATCTGGACCTGATGTTTGATGATTTGAAACAGGGGCTGGAATCCCCCCTGTCCGGAATGGCAACCGCTTTTTCCTCATCGCTTTTTGGCCTGGCGGGCTCGGTCATTCTGGGTTTTCTTGACCTGCAATCGGGCCAGGCCCAGAACCGGTTTTACAACGAGTTGGAAGAATGGCTGTCCACACTCTCAAAACTTGGCCGCGCCTCAAGCATCACTGGCGATGGCGAAGGCGGAAGCGTTTCCGCTTATACCACTGCCCTTCTGGAGCAATCTGCCGACAGTCTTGAAAAGCTTGAGCGCATAATCACCCGGTCTGAGGAAGGTCGGAAAGATGTGAGCCAGGCGCTGATAACCTTGTCTGAAGAAATGGCAAAAATTGGCGATCAAATGATGGACGGCCAGAAGCTGATGGCCAAAATAGCCGAAGGCCAGGGTGATATGGGCAGTAGCTTTGCAAAACTGTCGGATGCCTTTTCCTCCAATAAAGTGGAGCTGGACGATGCCTCAAAGGAGCATTTGCGCAATATGGATGTGCATCTGAAACGACTGCTGGAGGAAGAATCCACCGGGAATGAACATTTGGCCGATGTCTTCCGCACGGAAATCAAACTTTTGGCTCGAACCATCGCCGTGGCGCTTGAAGGCAAAAATGTCAAAACCCAGGACAAGGATTAACCCGCATGCTGGCCAGAACTGCAAGACGCCGTGCTGGCTCTGATTTTATCTGGCCAGGTTTTGTAGATGCATTATCATCCCTGTTGCTGGTCATTATTTTCCTGCTGTCGATTTTTATGCTGGCACAATTTTTTCTGGGCCAGGCCCTCTCGGGACGTGATGACGCCCTCACTCAACTCAGGAGTCAGGTAACCGAACTCTCGAGCCTGCTCCGGCTCGAACAACAGGCCAATGCTGAATTTCAGCTCAATCTCGGGCAATTATCCGCCAGCCTTCAAACCACCCGACTGGACCGGGAAGAGCTTTTAGCCCAAGTCACCAGTCTTCAATCCAGCCTGGATGATGCCAATGCCCGGCTCACCCGCGCCAGTGCTCGGGGCGAGGATGCGGAGGCGGCTCTGGCAGATTTGCAGGCAGATTTTAATGTCTCCCAGGACGATCTGCAGGCCGAGCAGTCGCTGACCTCTGCCGCCCGGGCAGAGATCGCGCAATTAACCGCCGGCCTGAATGCGCTCCGCACACAATTGGCGGAACTGGCCACCGCACTGGAAGCCTCAGAAGCGCGCGATATTGAACAGGGAGCCATCATTGCCGATCTGGGCCGGCGGCTGAATGTGGCGCTCGCGGGCAAGGTGGCAGAACTGGCCGAATATCGCTCGGTCTTTTACGGGCGTCTGCGGGAAATTCTCGGCGAGCGGGCTGATATTCGCATAGAAGGTGACCGGTTTGTATTCCAGGCAGAACTATTGTTTGCATCCGCCAGCGCCGATCTGGGTTTTGATGGCCAACTTCAACTGAGAACCCTGGCCGCAACCCTGCTGGAGATTGCCACTGAAATTCCGGATGATATTAACTGGATTTTGAGAGTGGATGGACATACGGACGCTCGACCTATTTCAACCAGCCGCTTCCCGTCCAACTGGGAGCTTTCAACCGCGCGCGCCATTTCGGTGGTGAAGTTTCTTATTTTGCAGGGCGTGCCCGCCGGGCGTCTGGCCGCCACTGGTTTTGGTGAATTCCAGCCTATTGTCGAAGGCGACACTGCAGACGCGCTGAACCAGAACCGCCGCATTGAGATGCGCTTCACCAACCGGTAATCACATCATAT
>JACZYI010000083.1 GCA_022571175.1 Pseudomonadota bacterium | reverse complement strand
TGTGGCTGAGGCGCGACGGCTGGGATATCGCTCACGGGCGGCTTTCAAACTGGAGTGGCTGGATCAGAAATTCAGATTTTTACCTGGTGCCCGGCGCATTCTGGATCTGGGCGCAGCGCCCGGAGGTTGGACCCAGATTGCCGTAAAGAGAGTAAAAAAGGGAACCCTTATTCTGGCGGTGGATATTCTGCCCATGGACCCGTTTGAAGGTGCGCATGTGCTGGAGCTTGATATTCTGGGTGAAGCCGCTCACGAGACCATCAAGCGGGCACTCGGCGGCAAGGCCGATGTGATCCTGAGCGATATGGCAAATTCCTCAACCGGCCACCGGAGCACCGACCATTTGCGCACTATGGTTTTGCTTGAAGCCGCTTATGATCTTGTGGGTGAGTTGTTGGCTCCAGGCGGTGTTTTTGTGGCGAAAGTGCTCAGGGGCGGCACCGAAAAAGAACTGCTGGATCGCATTAAAAAGGCCTTTTTACACACAAAACACGTAAAACCAGACGCCAGCCGCCCGGAATCCACCGAACTTTACATTGTTGCAACCGGCTACAAGGCCCAGAAAAGCTGACTTTTTGCCCTTTTTCTCCCGTAATCAAAAAACCACATTGGCAAGACATACCCGGCTGTGCCATATAGAACGCCATTTTTAGGGATAGAGCAGCAGATGGACATACGTCTCGGCTTGACTTTCGACGATGTGTTATTGGTCCCCCGGGCCTCCGAAGTGCTGCCTGCCGCAGTTTCAGTCAAAACCAGAATTGCCCGGAATGTTGAACTTAACATTCCGATCCTGTCCGCAGCCATGGATACGGTCACCGAGACTGATCTCGCCATCGCCATAGCCCAGATAGGCGGCATCGGCGTTATGCACCGCAATATGGAAGTTGCGCGCCAGGCCGAAATGGTGCGTCAGGTCAAGAAATTTGAAGCGGGTATGGTGGTCAACCCGGTGACCATACAGCCGGACCAGACCCTGGCTGACGCCCTTAATCTTATGTCTCAGCATAAGATTTCTGGTATTCCCGTGGTGGAACAGTCTCCAAATGGGCAACCGGGCCGTCTGGTGGGGCTGCTGACCAACCGGGATGTGCGGTTTGCGGAGACCACCAGCCAACCGGTCTCTGAACTGATGACAAGCAATAAACTTGTGACCGTGCAGGCCGGTGTTTCGTCGGATGAAGCCAAAAGGCTTTTTCATCAGCACCGCATTGAAAAACTGTTGGTGGTGGATGAAGACTATAATTGCGTGGGCCTGATTACGGTCAAGGATATGGAAAAGGCTGTGACCTACCCGAATGCGGCCAAAGACGCCAAGGGGCGGTTACTGGTGGCGGCAGCCACCACCGTGGGGGATGGTGGCTTTGAGCGCAGCGAAGCGCTGATTGATGCCGAATGCAATTTAATTGTGCTCGATACCGCCCACGGACATTCCGACCGGGTGATAAAAGCGGTCAAGCGTTTGAAAAAGGCCTACCCCGATATCACTCTGGTGGCTGGCAATGTGGCCACAGGAGATGCCGCCAAGGCGCTGATTGATGCGGGCGCGGACGGCATTAAAGTGGGCATTGGACCTGGTTCAATTTGCACCACGCGCATTGTGGCCGGCGTTGGTGTGCCGCAACTTACCGCTATTATGGATGTGGCCAATGCCGCGGTGAAACAGAATATTCCGGTGATTGCCGATGGCGGCATCAAAACATCAGGCGACATGGCAAAGGCCATCGGCGCCGGGGCCAGTGCGGTTATGATCGGCTCGCTCCTGGCCGGAACCGAAGAAGCGCCGGGCGAAGCTTTTCTCTATCAGGGCCGTTCCTATAAGGCCTATCGGGGCATGGGGTCGGTGGGGGCCATGTCCTCGGGCTCGGCGGATCGCTATTTTCAGGAGGATATCAAGGATGCCCTGAAACTGGTACCTGAGGGGGTTGAGGGTCAGGTGCCATTCAAGGGCCCGGCTGGCACCATCTTGCACCAACTGGTGGGGGGCTTGCGGGCAGCCATGGGCTATACCGGCTCGGCCAGCGTGGCAGAGTTACAGAAAAATGCCGAATTTATCCGTATCACCAATGCCGGTTTGCGCGAAAGTCACGTCCATGATGTGACCATTACCCGCGAATCTCCCAATTATCCTACCAAATAGGCGGCCCCAATGCGCCCTGATGCTCAATATGCCGAGGCCATTGCGGTTCTTGAACTGTTCGAGATGAAACTCGCCCTGGGCGAACCGGGTTCCATCAATGGCATCATGCGCCGGCATTTCTCCAGCCGCAGATATGCGGGCTCTGGCGACAGACGCACTGTGGGTGGCATTCTCTTTGACTTGATGCGCAAGAGGATGGAGATTCTTGAGCGCCTTGATGCGGTCGGTGCAACCCCGTCAGCCCGCATGATGATGGCGCTATATTGCGAATTATTAGGTGTGGATCTGGCCACGGTTTTTACCGGCGAGGGGCATGGAATGTCTCCCCTCGCGACCGTCGAGCAGGAATGGCTCACCGCCGCTCTGGCCATAAACTCCGTCACTGCCAGCGCAAAACATAATATGCCCGAATGGCTGTTGCCACTCTTCAGCAACCGGCTGGGCCAGGATCAAGACCAGCTCATGGCCATGAACAGACAGCCCGACTTGCAGCTCAGGGTCAATAGTCTGAAGGCCACACAAGACTCGGTTTTGAAAGCGTTCAGGGAGGAGGACATTGAATCGCGTGCCGGTGATTTTACGCCCACCGCAATTATTGTGGCGGGCCGACCCCGGCTGGGCAATCATCGCCTCATGCGCGATGGCCTGGTAGAGATTCAGGATCAATCCGGGCAGATCGCCTGCCATCTGGTGGCAGCCAGGCCTAGCGATCAGGTGGTGGACCTCTGCGCTGGTGCTGGTGGCAAGGCTCTGGCCATGGCAGCCATGATGGGGGGCAAAGGACAAATTTATGCCTTTGATGTTAGTGAAGCCCGGCTGAAAGATTTGCCCATGCGTGCTGATCGGGCCAAGGCCCGTAATATCCAGTGGAAAATCCTGCCCGAGGAAGGGCCGGGGCGGGCTGAACTGCTGGCGCCGCTTGAGGGACTGATGGATCGGGTGGTGATAGACGCACCCTGTACCGGGTCCGGCTCCATCCGCCGTCACCCGGACCTGGCCTTTCGCCTGCAACCGGGTGAGATCGCGCCATACGCAAAGCTGCAATTGAACCTGCTGGCTGAGGGAGCAGGGCTGGTGAAGCCCGGTGGCAGACTTGTTTACATGACCTGCTCGCTGTTCCGGGAAGAAAATGAGGCGGTGGCGGAAGCCTTTCTAGCTGCTCCATCAAGCTTCAAAATAATACCTTATCAGGATGTTCTGGCTGACCATCCGCTCAACGAACTGCCCCGGTCACATTCCAGCCTTGAAGGCGCGTTATTGCTCACGCCCGGAACCCATGACACCGATGGTTTTTTTGTGGTTGTTTTTGAGCGGACCCTATGAGGATTGTCTTGCGGTCCGGTCTCGCCCTCACTAGGTTGGCTCGCAGTCGAAGGAGAATATTTTGAAAAAATCTGCGCTCTCGTTATTTGTGCTGCTGGCCATGATCGGCTCGGTGCTGATTGCTCCTGCCGGGGCCAATAATGACGAAAAATATCTCAGAGCCTCAGACCAGCTCGTGATACTGGCTGAAGAAGCCATCCTGGGTGAAGCCTTTTATGACGCGCTTACCTATCTGGAACAGGCGATTGTGGCCAATCCGCAAAATGTGCTGGCCTATGTGACTCTGGGTCAGGTTCATCAGGAACTGGGCCGGTTATTCACCGGGCTTAAATATTATGCCATTGCACTCACCATTGACCCCTTTGATCTCGGTGCACTTGAGGCCGAAGCCCTGGCGAAGATTGCAGATGGGGATGTGGAAGCGGCGGCAGAAAACCTGGTCATTATTCGCAGACATTGTGGTGACGATAATTGCGCCGAGGCAGAGCGCGTGGATACCGCCCTTCAGGATGCGCAGGCTTAATCTGCTAACAGCTTATAATCATTCAGGTATACGTGCCCCTAGACTTCCGGGGTCTCACTGGTTAGGTTGCCGCCTTGCCGCGCTGATAAGCGGTTCTGGAAAGGCGCCCCTATGACGGACAAAGTCCTCATTATTGATTTTGGATCGCAGGTGACCCAGCTGATTGCCCGGCGGGTGCGCGAGGCCGGGGTTTATTCTGAAATACACCCCTCCGACCGGGCGGCAGAGATTCTCAAGGAATTTGATCCAAAGGCCATTATCCTCTCTGGCGGACCCTCATCGGTGGTGGAGCTGGATACGCCCCGGGCGCCTGATGCCATCTATCAAATGGGGGTGCCGATCCTGGGCATTTGTTATGGCCAGATGGTGCTGGCCGATGCCATGGGTGGTGAGATTGAAGCCAGTAATGAACGGGAATTTGGGCGTGCCAATATGGAGATCACCGATGACTGCGATCTTTTTGCGGGCGTCTGGAAAAAGGGCGAGTTGAAGCCGGTCTGGATGAGCCATGGTGACCGGGTCAAATCCTTGCCCAAGGGCTTTCGCGCAGTGGGTGCAAGCGAAAATGCCCCTTTTGCGGCCTTTGCCGATGATGATCGTCGGTTTTATGGCCTGATGTTCCACCCGGAAGTGATGCACACCCCCGATGGTGCCGCGCTCATCAAGAATTTTGTACTGAACACGGCCGGGCTTGAAGGCGACTGGACCATGGCACATTTCCGCGAGACAAAAATCGCTGAAATACGGGCCCAGGTTGGCGAGGGCAAGGTGATTTGCGGACTGTCCGGCGGGGTGGATTCATCGGTGGTGGCGGTGCTGTTGCAGGAAGCCATTGGCGACCAGCTCACCTGTGTCTTTGTGGACCATGGCCTGATGCGGTTGAACGAAGCCGAGCAGGTTGTGGCGCTGTTTCGTGAGCATTATCACATGCAATTGGTGCACAGGGATGCCTCGGACCTGTTTTTGTCGCGGCTGGAGGGCATTACTGACCCGGAAGAAAAGCGCAAAATCATCGGTGCCACTTTCATCGAAGTATTCGAACAAGAGGCAAAAGCTGTAGGCGGTGCCGCATATCTCGCCCAGGGCACGCTTTACCCCGATGTGATTGAGAGCGTGTCCTTCCACGGTGGCCCAAGTGCGACCATTAAATCGCACCATAATGTGGGTGGTTTACCCGAAAAAATGAACCTGGAGCTGGTGGAGCCCCTGCGCGAACTTTTCAAGGACGAAGTAAGACAATTGGGCCGTGAATTGGGGCTGGATGAAGCTTTTGTGGGGCGGCATCCGTTTCCCGGGCCGGGCCTTGCCATCCGCATTCCGGGCGCTGTGAGCGCTGAGAAATGTGACATCTTACGAGCGGCTGATGCGATTTATCTCGATGAAATCAGAACGGCCGGGCTTTATGATGAAATCTGGCAGGCTTTTGCGGTATTGTTGCCCGTACGCACCGTGGGCGTGATGGGTGATGGGCGCACCTATGAATTTGTTTGCGCTCTGCGCGCTGTAACCTCGACGGATGGCATGACCGTGGACTATTATAATTTTGACCATGATTTTCTGGGCCGCGTTTCCACCCGGATTATCAACGAGGTCCGGGGCATCAACCGCGTGGTTTATGATGTAACCTCCAAACCCCCCGGTACCATTGAGTGGGAATAACAGGGAAAGAACATGTCTGCCCAGGGAAGTGATAAACCAGTCCGGCGTATGACAGTGCCGCGAATCAAGGCCATGAAAGGCCAGGAGCCGGTCGTTGCCTTGACCGCCTATACAGCGCCCATGGCGCGCTTGCTGGACAAATATGTGGATATTCTGCTGGTGGGCGACAGCATGGGCATGGTGCTTTATGGCTTTGATTCTACCCTGCCCGTCACCCTCGATATGATGATTGCCCATGGTGCCGCAGTTGTGCGCTCCTCCCGCCACGCGCTGGTTATTATTGATATGCCTTTTGGCAGCTATGAAGAAAGCCCAAGCCATGCGTTCAGGAATGCCGCCCGGGCCATGAAGGAAACCGGAGCCCAGGCCATCAAGCTCGAAGGCGGCGAGCGCATGGCCAGGACCATTGAGTTTCTGGTTACAAACGGCATCCCGGTGATGGCCCATATTGGCCTCACGCCGCAATCGGTGAATACCCTCGGCGGCTATAAAACCCAAGGCAGGGAAGAGTCCGGGTGGGCAACGCTGATAGAAGACGCCAGGGCGGTCTCAGAGGCGGGTGCTTTTGCTACCGTAATTGAAGCCGTGGCGGAGCCATTAGCGGCAAAAATCACCAAAGCCGTATTCAATATCACTATTGGTATTGGCGCTTCCAAGGCCTGTGACGGGCAGGTGCTGGTCAGTGAGGATATGCTGGGTTATGCCGAGTGGGCGCCAAAATTCGTCAAGCGCTACACCGAGCTTGGCCCCCGAATTGAAGCGGCGGCGAAGGAATTTGCCAGTGAGGTGAGGGCGCGTAAATTTCCCGGCCCCGAACATACCTATGCCCTGAAAAAGAACAGCTGAAATAAATGGTGGGAAATAACCGTTGCCGTTTGCCACACTTATGCCCTTTAGCTATGGTAGCGCCGCTTTACTAATAAATAAGAGTCAGATAAGAGGGCTCGACAAAATAGCGCCAGAAAATATGGCAGGAGGCATAAGTGTCGGACGCGTTTCGTGAAGTTGATGAAGAACTCCGCAAGGAGTATTTCCTGACTCTCTGGAAAATCTACGGGCCGTGGCTGATCGGTTCCGTTGTGGGTGGCATCCTGATGGTATCGGGCTGGGTAGCCTGGACAAATTATGTTGAAGGCAGCCGCGAGCGTGAAAGCGCCGCTTTTGAAGCCGCCGTTAACCGCATTGAACTCGGCGACCGGAGCGGAGCTGCCGAAGCCTTTGCCCGCATTGGCGAAAGTTCTGCTTCCGGTTATTCGGCATTATCCCTGTTTCGCGAGGCTGCCCTTTATGTGAGTGACAATGATTTGGCTGCAGCCGTTCTGGTTTATGATGTGATAGCGGAAGATGATGACGAGCGTTTTGCCGGGCTCGCCAATCTTCTGGCGGGCATGGCGTTTATGAATGCGGATCAATATACTCAGGCGCGCTCACGATTGCAGGGCATCGCTGTCCCTAGCGGGGACTGGTATTATTCGGCCGCTGAAATGCTGGCCTTGATTGACTTTGCCGAGGGTGCCATTGATGAGGCCGAGTCCGCCTTCAGTATTCTTGCCATTGACCCTCAGACGCCACAGGGCATTTTACGCCGGGTGAATGAAATGCTCGACCTGATCGAGAGTGAGCGCGGAGTGGTCTATTTTGATCTGGCTCCACCGGATGAAACCATAGAAGACCATGTTGAAGATGACAGGATGCAAGAGCCTGGCGATGAGTCTGAGCCCGGCGGAGTTCAAGAAGGAAATATGCAATGAGGCCGTCTTTAAAGTTGAATAATATCTGGCGTGGAGCAATTTTGGTGGCAGTCGCCTTATCGGTTGTGGCCTGTGGCGATAAAGAAATAAGACGCCTTGCGGGTGAGAGAATCTCGGTCCTGAGCTTCGAGCGCACGCTTGAAGCAGACCCGTCACTGGCGGATATCCGGGTCTCGCTGCCCGCACCCTGGGTCAATAAAAACTGGGCCCAGGCGGGTGGCAGCACCGTGAATGTCATGCATCACCTGGACATCGGCGATAGCCTGAGCCGCGTC
>JACZYI010000082.1 GCA_022571175.1 Pseudomonadota bacterium | reverse complement strand
ATTTCGGCAAAAACCTGATCCATTTTTCCGGCGTCCAGATCGCGGATTTCCAGAGAGAGTATCACCCGACCGGGTATGACATTGGGCGCACCGGGTTCGGCGTGAATTCGCCCCACCGTTGCCACCTGGCGGCCTTCCATGCTGGTGGCGACCTCATTGATGGCAATGGTCAACCGCGCTGCGGCCAGCATGGCGTCCTGTCGGCGGTCCATGGGCGTGGTGCCGGCATGATTGGCAAAGCCTTCGATAACCACATCCCACCATAATATGCCGACGATGCCCTCAACCACACCAATCTCGAGGGACTCTTCATCTAATATGGCACCCTGTTCAATATGAAGTTCGAAAAAGGCGGCCAGGCTGTCCGGTGCACGGACCGCTGCCGCCAGATTTGCGCTGTCACCACCGATGGCGTCTATGCCGTCTGCAATGATCAGCCCGCTGGCCGAGATGATCTTGAGCGCGTCCGGCTTGATTTTCCCGGTCATGCCCAGGCTTCCCACCAGCCCGCCTTCTTCGTTGGAGAAAACCACCACCTCCAGAGGATGCCGGGTGGTAATTCCGGCCTGGTTCAAAAGTTCAATCACCTCGAGCGAGGCAATAACACCCACATCACCATCGTAATTTCCACCACCCGGCACGGAATCAATATGAGAGCCAAACATGATGGTTTTCAGGGATGGATCGCTTCCCGCGCGCAGGCCCAGAATATTTCCGGCGGTATCAACCGAGACCATCAGGCCCAGGCTTTTCATTTCCTCAATTATATAAGCGCGCCCGGCAATGTCGGCAGCACTATAGGCAACCCGGTCGACGCCGCCATCGGCATTTTTTCCGAACTCGGATAATGCCACAATCCGCGCTTCCATCCGGCTGGCATCTGCTCTGGGAAGAATATCCTCCAGCGACCAAGCAACACCACTTGGGGCGCTCAGAAAAACAGTCGAAAATATTAAAATCAGAATTCTGGAAAGTTTTATCATGCGAAATTTCCTTCATATATAGGGTGGGCAGAATGTTAGTCTTGAAGATGAGAGCAAAGTCCGTCAAATATGCCAGCAAGAAACTATGGGTGAAGACTGTGAATACAATAATCCTGAGGTCAATTTTGTGCCAGTGATAATGCGCGCGATCATGTTAATGGGGCTGTTAGCGTTTGTCAGCGCCTGTACCACCGATGCTTCCACATACGAAGTTATCCGGCTTTTGAAAGAAAGATTTCAGGATCCGCCCGAACTGCCGGTGACGCGCCAGGATATAAATGAATACCCCTACGCAATCGTGTCTGCCCGGTTTGGTCGTGCCATGCCAGCGGTATTGATACTGGTTGCTGACGAACCGCGGGGCCAACAATGGATGGCCACAGATAATATCAGCATTGTTACGCGCGCGGGACGACTGGTCAGGACTGTGGGGTTTAACATAGACATGCTTGACACCTATGTTCCTGAAGACATTGATCCTTTGGCTGATGACCCCCAACTTCTGACCGATATCGTCCGCTACCAACGAATTGTGATGGCAGATGGCCAGCCACCATACCTGTATTTTCTGGACTGTAAAATGACTCCCAAAGGGCCGGAAGTCATAACCATCATAGAAATTGACTTTCAGGTGATGAGGCTGGAAGAAAAATGCGACACCAAAGGATGGGACTTCAAAAACACCTATTGGGTTGACCCCTTTGACGGATTTGTCTGGCAGAGCATCGAGCATTTTGCCGATGGTATGCAGGCCTTGAAAATATCGGTTTTGAAGCCTGCCGGTTAATATCTGACATTCACAAATGAAAAACGCCCCCCGGTTTCCCGGGAGGCGCTCGAAACTCTATTTTTCTCCGGCCCTAAGTGCCCGACGTTGAAGTCGTCGTGGTAGTCGTCGTGGTAGTCGTCGTTGTAGGTGTGGTCGTGGTTGTGGTTGGAGGAGGCGGTGGCGGTGGCGGTGGCGGCGGAGGCGGAGGCGGAGGTGGCGGTGGCGGTGGCGGAGGTGGCACCGGATTATTGTTGGTGATGATTATAAGGCCAGTAACAATGGCCGCAAGACCAAGTGCGCCTGCAATTCCAAGGGCACCAAGACCACTAGCACCAGCACCAGGTAAACCCCCAGGTATGGCAACCTGACCAGCCGAAGCACCACTGCCAACGCTCGCCCTTTGCGGCGAGACAGCAGTCTGATCGGACCCGGCAAATGAGGCCATGGGCGAGACGATTAAACTCGCAGACAATATGGTGGTCAGTAACAGCTTCGACTTTTTCATGGCTACGCCTTTCCTCATAAGAGCCCTTTTTCCACACCATAAGGAGTTGGGCTCAATAAAACTCTCTCGCAAACTAGCGCGAAGTTCCTAATATAAGGTTAGATTTATATGATTTCCAGTTAAATCATGACCCCAGGCGGTAAAATATCTGTCATTGTTGCATATGGGACGCTTTCGGAACAAACAAAACTGATAGCATATTGATCTATAATAATAAAATAGAACAGCATGGGGTTAATTTTTGCTTAACAAATTGAAACTCTTGCCCATTTGATCCGGGCAGAGTAGCAAGATTTCAAGTAAGGTGAACCGCAGCCAGTGGAATCGGATGATAAATTTATGGAATTTCCAACCCTGAAAGCGATTGAGGATAACCGCGCCAGACTGGGTGATCTGGTGCTGGAGACACCCAGCCATCACTGGCAGGGTGCCGAGATTGAAGGCGCGGTCGCTCCCGGCACGGATGTCATATTGAAGCTGGAGCTTTTTCAATATACCGGCACCTTCAAACCCCGAGGTGCGCTCACAAATATCATGAATCTGGACAAGGACGCCTTGTCGCAGGGCATTACCGCGGTCTCGGCGGGTAATCACGCCATTGCCGCCGCTTATGCGGCCAAAACACTGGGCGTCTCCGCCAAGGTGGTCATGCTCTCGACCGCCAGTAAAATCCGGGTGGAAAAATGCCAGTCATACGGAGCCGAAGTGGTGCTGGTGGATGATGTGCACAAGGCCTTTGATCTGGTTCACGAAATTGAGGCCAGCGAGGGCCGGGCCTTTATCCATCCTTTTGAGGGAAAATTCACGGCGCTGGGCACGGCCACAGCCGGACTGGAATTTGGCCGCCAGGTGCCAAATCTGGATGCCATGATAATTCCGATTGGCGGGGGAGGGCTTTGTGCCGGGTTCTCGGCTGCCCTGAAACAGTTACAGCCGGATGTGGAGATTATCGGGGTTGAGCCCCATGGGGCCAGATCCATGACGCTTTCCTTCGCGGCGGGCTCGCCACAAGCAATTCAAAAGGTTGAAACCATCGCCGATTCACTGGGCGCTCCCCATGCCGCGCCCTACAGTTTTGCGCTCTGCCAGAAATATCTGGATGATATTGTGTTGATCTCGGACGAAGAAATGGTAGAGGCCATGAAACTTCTTTTTTACGGAATGAAGCTGGCTGTGGAACCCGCTGGTGCTGCTGCAACCGCAGCGCTTACAGGGCCCTTGAAAAACCGTCTGGCGGGCAAACGTGTGGGCGTTTTAATCTGCGGAAGCAACATTTCTACAGAAGATTTCACAAAATTTATAGGGTAGGTTTACCCGCGCCAGAAATTATCAATCGTCAAAAACATCACGGGGATAATTTCCGGGAAAACCCGTGACGAGGGCAACAAGTGCGGCAAGGGGCTGGTCGATTAAAAATCCATTTGAAACACCCAGGGAAGATGTGGCTCTGGCACCGGAGGTGGCTGACGAAATCAAGACCACCACCTGTTATATGTGTGCCTGCCGCTGTGGCATCCGGGTGTATCTGAAAGACGGTCAGGTCAAATATATTGACGGTAACCCGGACCATCCGGTCAATAAGGGTGTGCTCTGCGCCAAGGGCTCTGCAGGCATCATGCAGCATTATTCGCCTGCCAGACTGAAAAAACCATTGCTTAGAACCGGCCCCAGGGGGTCGGGTGAATTTCGCGAGATTGAGTGGGAAGAGGCGCTTCGCATTGCCACCCAGTGGCTGTCAGAGGTCAGAAATGACGACCCCAAAAAGCTGGCCTTTTTTACCGGGCGGGACCAGAGCCAGTCGTTCACCGGCTGGTGGGCCAGCCAGTATGGAACGCCCAATTATGCCGCTCATGGCGGTTTTTGCTCGGTTAATATGGCAGCGGCCGGCTTCTATACTATCGGTGGCAGTTTTTGGGAATTTAGCGAGCCGGACTGGGACCTGGCGAAATATGTGATGATCTTCGGGGTGGCGGAAGACCATGATTCAAACCCCATAAAAATGGGCATAGGACGGCTCAAAACCAGAGGGGATGCAAAAATCGTCTCGGTCAATCCGGTCCGCACCGGTTATTCAGCGGTGGCAGACGAGTGGGTGGGCATTCGCCCCGGCACCGATGGCATGTTCATTGGAGCTCTGATTGGCGAGCTGCTCCGGGCTGAGAAGATCGACTGGTCTTATCTGGTCCGGTACACCAATGCGCCGTGGCTGGTGATTGAGGATGAAGGGTCCGCAGATCACGGCATGATGGCACGCGGAGACCAGGGTGAACCGCTGGCGTTTGACCAAAAGCTGAAGGCAGTCGTGGATGCAAGCCAGGCTGGTTTCACTCCGGCACTGGTGGGGGAATATAAACTGGATGATGGCCGCACGGCCCGACCGGCATTTGAGTTGTTGGCGCGGAGATATCTTGGGGAAGAATACAGCGTTGAGCGGGCCGAAAAAATTACCGGAATTGCAGCAGATGATATTCGCCGCATTGCTGCGGAATTGGCCGAAGCTGCTTTTGATAAAGAAATATCGCTGGATATTCCATGGCGGGACTGGGCTGGCAGGCATCATGAAAAAATGATTGGCCGACCGGTGGCAATCCACGCCATGCGCGGCATCTCGGCGCACTCCAACGGTTTTCATACCTGCCGCATGCTGCATATTTTGCAAATCCTGCTGGGGTCGATCGACTGCCCCGGCGGCATGAGGCACAAGCCACCCTTTCCAAAACCCATTCCACCGGGCCCGGTGCCACACGGGGCCACAACCAAAGCCAATACTCCGCTGGATGGACCGCCCATAGGGAACCCCAAGGGCCCTGAAGATTTACTGGTAAACCCGGACGGAAGCCCCAAGCGAATTGACAAGGCCTATAGCTGGGAAAATCCGCTCTCTATTCACGGCTGTATGCATATGGTGTTGCATAATGCCTGGAAGGGCGATCCCTATAAAATTGATGTCCTGTTCATGTATATGGCGAACATGGCCTGGAATTCGTCCATGAATGTTCCGGGCACCTTGAAATATCTGACCGATATCGATGGTGAGACCGGTGAATATAAAATCAAGCGGTTCATTTATTCCGATGCCTATTATTCGGAAACCGTGGCCTATGCCGATCTGGTCTTGCCCGATACTACCTTTCTGGAGCGATGGGACTGTATTTCCATGCTGGACCGACCAATCTCGTCCGCCGATGGACCGGCGGACTGTATTCGCCAACCCGTGGTCAAACCAACCCGTGATGTAAGACCCTTTCAGGATGTGCTGCTCGACCTGGGGGTACGACTTGGGCTCACCGGTATGGTCAAGGACGGGACCGAGCCCCTCTATCCTGGCGGCTACCCGGATTATCTTGTCTTGCATGAGCGAACGCCGGGCATTGGGCCGCTGGCTGGCTGGCGGGGCGAAGAAGGTAAGGATCATGGCATTGGTGCCCCCAACCCGGATCAGTTGGAGCGTTATATTGAAAATGGCTGTTTTTGGCAGCATGAGCTTGATGACGACCAGAAATATTTCAAATTCGCCAACCGCTCCTATCTGGAATATGCCAAAGACATGGGCTTCATTCCCACGGCTGAGCCCATCATCATGCGAATCTATGATGAGACCATGCAAAAATTCCGGCTGGCGGCTGAGGGTCATGGCCAGGTCCAGCCACCCGAACAACACCGCCAGAGGGTGAAAACCTATTTTGACCCGCTGCCCTTCTGGTATCCGCCATTCGAAGAAATGGACTCGGGTGAAGACAGTTATCCCTTCTCGGCCGTCACCCAAAGGCCTCCGCAGATGTATCATTCCTGGGGATCGCAAAATGCCTGGCTTCGGCAGATTAGCAGCCGCAATTTTCTGCATATACATGAACAGTCTGCGGCAGAGCAGGGCCTGGCAGACGGTGACTGGGTCTGGCTCGAGAGCCATCACGGGCGTATCAGGGTTCAATTAAAAACCATGACGGGCGTTAATCCAAAAACGGTCTGGACCTGGAATGCCATCGGCAAACGCAAGGGAGCCTGGGGATTGAAGGAGGATGCGCCGGAATTTACCAAGGGCTTTATCCTGAATCACGTGATTTCCGATCTTTTGCCTGAAAAAGAAGACGGCTACCGCTATGCCAATGCCGATCCCATTACCGGTCAGGCGGCCTGGTATGATCTCAAAGTGAAACTTACAAAATGTGACCCTGGAGAGCCTCGGGAAACCGATCCCATCCTGCCCTCGGTCAATCCGGTCAGGTCGCCGAGATTTGCCCGGATGAAATTTGGCCTTGACCTCAAAGGCGCTCCTACTGACAAAGTTGCCAGCGAGATACGAGAGTTTGTGGCCAACAAGATATCCGCAGCGACCGGCAAAACAGATGGGAAGAATAAAGCCAGAAATACTGATGAGGAGAATAATAAATGACCTGTCTTCCCAAAAAGCCATCGGCCAAAAAACTCGGTCTTGTTATTGACCTGGATATTTGTGTGGGCTGTCATGCCTGTGCGGTTCAGTGCAAGGAATGGAATACCAGTGGCCACTCGGCCCCGTTGACGGACGAAGACCCCTATGGGAGCGAACCCTCTGGCATCTGGTTCAACCGGGTGCATTCCTATGAAACCACGCCTGAAGGGGGTGGGCCGGGGCGCACCGTGCATTTTCCAAAATCATGTCTGCATTGTGATGACGCGCCCTGCGTGACCGTCTGCCCGACCGGGGCCAGCTATAAACGTGAAGAAGATGGTATTGTTCTGGTCAACCCTGACGCTTGCATTGGCTGCAAGCTCTGCTCCTGGGCCTGTCCTTATGGTGCGCGGGAGTTTGATGAAGATGATGGCGTGATGAAAAAATGTACGCTTTGCATCGACCGTATTTATAATGAAAATCTCCCTGAAGACGCCCGCGTTCCGGCTTGTGTGTCCACTTGCCCGTCGGGCGCGCGCCATTTTGGAGACCTGGGAGACCCCGAGAGCGAGGTATCAAAGCTGGTGATTGATCGGGGCGGCTATGATTTAATGCCGGAGCAGGGCTGTGCGCCCACAAATAAATATTTGCCGCCGCGCTTGAGGCCCACAGAGCAAACAGAGCCTAAGCGCCTTCAACCACAAATCGAAGGCGATGGACCGGAGGGTCTGATGAAATGGGTCGACAAGATGTTGTCCCGTTAGGAGGAAAATGTGCATCCCGCGTCATCTGTGATAATTTTTACCACCACCTCAGGAGCTGGCTATGGGCTGCTGTTGGTCTATGGACTTTTCATATGGCTCGGTGTGCTGCCTGTTGATGCTCTGGTGGCTATGGAGGTATCCGCTATTGGTTTTGCCCTCGTCACCATCGGGCTGCTTACGTCCACATTTCACCTTGGTCATCCCGAGCGAGCTTGGCGGGCTTTCTCTCAGTGGCGATCATCCTGGTTAAGCCGCGAGGGTGTGGTATCGGTCGTCACCTATGGGCCCATGATCGCACTGGGGCTGGTGGCGCTCTTCGGGGGC
>JACZYI010000081.1 GCA_022571175.1 Pseudomonadota bacterium | reverse complement strand
AGACCGGGGAATATACAAGACCATCGACGGTGGCACTAGCTGGCAGAAAATTCTATATGTGAATGAAAAAACCGGGGCCACCGATATAAAAATAGACCCCTACAACCCCAACAAGCTCTACGCGGCCATGTGGGAATTTCGTCGCTGGCCCTATTTTTTCAAATCAGGCGGTGAAGGATCAGGGCTTTATATTTCCTATGACAGTGGCAAAAACTGGTCACAAAAAACAGAAGAAGACGGCCTGCCCAAAGGGGAAATGGGCCGGGCCGTTATTGCACCTTCGGCCAGCCAAAAAGATATGATTTACGCCCTGGTGGAAGCCGAGCGGAGCGCCGTTATTCGCTCCACCGATGGCGGTGAAAGCTGGACCACCATGAATGACGACATTGGTATCGCTAACCGGCCTTTTTATTACATGGAACTGGTGGTGGATCCTCAAAATGAAAACCGGGTCTATAATATTGCCAGCCGCCCCTCGCGCTCGGACGACGGGGGTAAGAATTTTTCGCCGGTCGCGGCCATAAATTGTTGCGCTACCGGAAACGACATTCACATTGACGTGCATGCCTGGTGGATCAATCCGACCAATCCCGCTCACATGATTGCTGGCACGGATGGTGGATTGGCCATAACTTATGACATGGGCACGACCTGGCGCTATATCGAAAATCTGCCAATCTCGCAATTCTATCATATCAATGTGGATAATGATCTTCCCTATAATATATATGGTGGCATGCAGGATAATGGCTCGTGGCGCGGACCCTCTGAGGTTTGGGAAAATGCCGGAATCCGCAATTTCCACTGGCAGGAACTCTCCTTTGGTGATGGTTTCGATTCAGTCCCCGACCCCGAGGATTCCATGCAGGGCTATTCAATGTCTCAAGGCGGCAATCTCAACCGCTGGAATTTACATAACGGCGAAGTCCAGTTTATTGCTCCGCAGACCGGGGATCCTGCCGTGGAGCTCAGGTTCAACTGGAATGCCGGCTTTGCCATCGATCCCTTTGTTTCTTCAACTATTTATTACGGTAGCCAATTTGTTCATAAATCCACCAATCGCGGTGATAGTTGGACCATTATTTCCGGCGATCTGACCACCAACAATCCGGACTGGCAAACCTATAAAGAGAGCGGAGGACTGACGCCCGATGTAACAGCCGCAGAAAATTACACCTCTATCACCGCCATTGCCCCGAGCCCCGTTCGTGAGGGTGTCATCTGGGTCGGTTCTGACGATGGTCGCACATGTGACGCAGGATGGTGGCCAGAGTTGGGACAGCGTTGAGGGCCGCGCACGCGGCGTTCCCGACAATAGCTGGGTGCCACATATTGAAGCCTCCCCCCACGACCCTTCGGTGGCTTTTGTTGTGTTCGACAATCACCGCCGCAGCGACATGAACAGTTATATCTATCGGGTGGAAAATTATGGTCGCCGCTGGGTCAATCTGACATCCAAGGACCTCTCCGGCTATGCCCTTTCAATGCAGCAAGACCATCTGGATCCGGATCTCTTGTTCCTCGGCACGGAATTTGGTCTTTTTGTTTCGCTCAACGCAGGCGACGACTGGTTCAAATGGACGGCCGGTGTGCCCACTGCTTCGGTCATGGACCTGGCCATCCAGGAAAGGGAAAGTGATCTGGTGCTCGGCACCCATGGCCGGTCTGCCTATGTGATCGATGATTACAGCGCCCTTCGCGGATTGAGCGAAAGTGATTTTGACCAGCGGCTGAAAATTCTCTCCATTACCGATGCTATTGCCTATGAGGTCAAGCAGTCACCTTCAACACGCTTTTCGGGATCAACCGGTTTTACCGGTGAAAACGCACCGCGTGGGGCCATGATTACTTTCATGATGAGTGGTGATGATCTCACTCATCCCGATGAGAACACCGAACGGACACGTCAGATAGCCGCACGCATGGCCAGTGCCAATGAAGGCGATGATGAAGATGGACCACCAGCAGACAATGGAAAACTCACCATTGAGATCGCCGATAGTGATGGCCATATGATCCGCAGTTTTGAGGCAGATATCCATCAGGGTATCAATCGGATTGTCTGGAATATGCGCCGCGATGGCGCCATGCCTGTAGCTAGTGGTGGCTCTGGAGGCAGAGGTCCCGGACCGGAAGTAGTGCCGGGTACCTATCAGATCACGCTTAAATTTGGTGATGATGAATCGAGCAGTGAAATCAGTGTCATGGCTGATCCGCGTTATGATGTATCGCAAGCCGACTATCAGACGAAATTTGACGCCCAGATGGAGGTCTTGCAACTGACCGAGAATATGAATTCGGCCCTGCGCGCCATAACCGCAACAAATTCTCAACTTGAGACACTGAAAGCGATTGCAGAGCGCAAAAAAGAAGATCTGCCCGACTCTGAAGAGGAGGATGATAGCGATCCTTACGGCGATTTCATCAAGGCCATTAGTGAAGCGGAAGATGGTTTGAAGGAACTGGAGCTGCGGTTCCGTCCCAAGTCCCCGTCGCAGGGATTCACCGACAGTTCAGATATGGTTGCGCCCTATATTGGCAGGGCCAATTTCTATCTGGGGTCGGTTCATGGTGCTCCAACACCCAATGCTTTGATTGCTATGGAGGAAGCGCAAAGACGCCTTGATGAAGCCCTGGAAATAGTCGCGGGTTTTTATTCCGAAACCATTGAGCCACTGAGAGCCGGGGCCAACGAACTGGGACTTGAAATTCTTGAGGCTTATGATGCTTCCGGCGACAAAACTGACTAAAAGTTGGCTGGGGTTCGGGAGTAAAAAATGAAGCTTCAGGTTCTGTTGCGAAAGATCCATCACTGGGGATCAATCATCATTGCCATCCCGTTAATCGTGATGATTGGTGCCGGTATTCTTCTTTCCCTGAAAAAGGAAATAGACTGGATTCAACCCCCAATCCAACAGGGTGCTGTGATTGATGTTCCTGCTGTCACTTTGGTCGAAATGTTTGAGGCGGCCAAGTCCGTACCAGAGGCAGGGATATCAAGCTGGGCCGATCTGGAACGGGTGGACATCAAGCCCGACAAGGGCGTGGTAAAATTTATCTCCTACAGTCGCTGGGAAGTTCAGATTGATACCAGCACGGCCGAAATATTACAGGTGGCCTATCGGCGGTCTGATCTGATTGAAAGCATCCATGATGGCTCGTTTTTCGCCGACAACTGGACCAAGCTCGGACTGTTTTTACCGGCCGGTATAATGCTGTTTATTCTGTGGATGACCGGCATCTATATGTTTTTCCTGCCAATCGTGAAACGTTCCCAGCGCGCCAGAAAAAAAGCCTTGTCGAGCAAGGATTAAAGAACCGTCATGCTTGCGCTTCCCGCGAGAGTGAGAGGCGGCAGATTGAGCATTTTCCCCACAAAAAGCTCATGGTTATAGATGATTTCGACACTCACAACCGCGCCAGATGCATCGGAAGGATTATATTGAATTATCACTTCAATGGCAGACGCATCCAGACCCACGGCTCTGGACACAGCATAATCGCTGATTTGATCCACAGAAGCGGGTGAAAGGCTTTCCCGGCCATGCAGGCTGGCCATACGGACGGCATCAGAGGCCGCGTGCTGGATGCTGGTATAAGCAAAAAATGCTCGCCCAACATCAAAGGAAATCAGGGTCATCAGAACCAGCAGAGGCATGACTAATCCAAACTCTATGGCGGCTATGCCTTTATGGTCGGCCAACAGTTTTCGCATTCCCATCACCTCACTCGGACCGAGGCCACAGCAGACAAATGACTGCTGGTGAGGCCAGGAAGATTGAAAACAAGATCAAGATCACGTTCGGCTGTCACTGTTACCAACATTTGTGGAAAATTATCATCGCTGCAGCTTTCCGAGCAATCAAGAGGACCCTCTCCCGGACATTCACACGCACTCGTTGCGGTAATGGTTATTTGATCTGCGCTCTCCCCAGCAGCAAGAGTTGCGGCTGCCACTATTTTTGTGACATCACTGGCAGATGTTTGACCCAAGAGGCTGAATTGCACACCTGCTTTCACGACATTTTCAAGGTGACTCTTTTCATAAAATATCCTCCCGAGCTCAAACGCCCCCAAACTGGTGGCCGATATGACCAGAAACATGAAAGCAGCTTCAACCGTTACATTACCGCTTCCGGATTTCAAAATCCTGCCAAACATGGTTCTCATCCCCTTATTCCACCAGTGCCACTGTTATGAGAAGCGGTGCAAGACGCTTCGAAGCCGGCTCAAATTCGTCCAGATAGGATTGGCCGGTAAATTCAATGGTTCTGGAAATAATCATGCTATTCGACGAATCTGAGACCGAGCCACCAGAAAATTTTACATCCTGGTTTGGAAAATAGAGTATCCCCTCAAGGTCCATGAAAGCTCCGCCGGTAAAATTATGTTGAATATTATCAGCGGCCAGATGGTCCTGATAAAAGAGGATGCCCGCATAGGTGCCTGAATCAGGGGCGCTGAGTTCTACTATCCCGCCGGAGGAAATCGTGATGTTATCCGCGACCGTGCCAGCGGCTGAGAGGTATATGGTTACACCCTCGCCCTGCACCGTGGCGCCCGCCCCGATGTTCAGACCAGCTCCGTCCAGAATATAGAGGCCGGGTAGAAGAGTAACCGTACCACTGGTCAAAATGCTGATGCTTCCACAATAGGTTCCGGGTGAAAGCGTTGCGTCCCTGGAGCCTGTGATCATGGTATTTCCGACCGTATCGCAGCCGGAAATAGGTGGTGGCGGAAGTCCGGCCAGGGGGTCTTCTCTCGGCAAAACGCCAGTGACAGCCTGAGGAATTATACATCCCTCATTTGAAGCTCCAACGATTTTGATCTCTGATCCGGTCAGGCAAGAACCAGATCCGGAAATCTGGATGGCATCCGGATCATTGGAGTTGGCAAAGACGCCACATCCAAAATTAACCATTGACCCTCCAGAGACCTTAATCGCCCCACTGGCCTCGGGCTCCAGCGACCACAAACACGTATCACTTATTTCGGCCATCGCTACTGCGCGCGATCCAACCGCAGCAATTTGATTAACCACGAGTGAGGATAAAAGCGTTGGAGAGGCAGTGGTAACAATAACCTCGGCTGCCGAGATGTTGCCTTTCAGAATCCCGCTCACCGGTGGATGGAAGATGATTATCTGATCATTTTTATCATCAAACCCGTTCTGGCTGGCGCTGATAAGGGCTGATGGTTCAATGCTCGCCTCATCGCCGGTACGCATAAATTCAAGTGCCGCAGCCATGGCCGCTGCATCAGCTATTTTTTGTGTTTCACGTTTTTCCAGATGCCAGAGCGAGACATCAACGCCCAGGCCCAAAAATCCCAGAAAGACCGGCATCAGGATGGCCGTGTATATGGCGGCAGAACCCGAGCAATTTTTAACCAATCGCATCAGACCCCGCCGCCACGTTACAAACAAACCAACCTTCTTGTTTTTCCTCGTACCCATCGTCATGCTTGTACCTGATTTTCCTAATTGTATTCGACTTGAGGATAGAGAGGCGGTCTTAAACTGGCATAAAGAGGCAGTTAAAATATAACTAGAATTGTTCCTAATTCTGATGCCTAGAGATAGGGGCTGAAAAGCCATGCAAGACCGAAAAGAAGACGATGAAACAGTCCCCTAGACTGAACTTTCTCGATCGTTATGGGCTCTGCCATCTCCTTCAGACGATTGGTGTGCGCGATCAGTTCTTTTGCCAACCGGCGATCATAGCACTCCACATTAAATTCAAAATTGAGTCTCAAGCTTCGAGAATCCCAGTTTGTTGACCCAAAAAGCAGCCAAAAACTGTCCACGACCAATATTTTGGAATGATCAAAAGGCGGGGGAGAATGGTAAATTTTGCAGCCTGAATTCAGTAATCTTGCATATTGCGCCTGGGCCGCCCAGGACACCATGGGCAGATTATTTTTCTCCGGCAAAATAACCGTAACCTCAACACCCCGAAGCGCGGAATGATTGATACCGGCGACCAGTAACCTGTCTGGCAGAAAGTAGGGTGTCATAATCAAAATCGATTTTTGCGCCATAGCCAGTGCGCTCCGAATAGCCCAGTTCATTTTGTCCATATCGGCGTCCGGTCCATCAGGGATGCCCCGGGCTATGGCGTAATTTTTTGAATCCCCATGAACCGTAATATCTGGAAACCAGTCACTCCCCTCCAGAAGATCACCGGTGACATAGGTCCAGTCATCAGCGAAAGCATCCATCAGATGACTGACAACCGGCCCTTCCAATTTGAAATGGATGTCATTGATGGCACGCTTTTGGTCATTGGGCGCGGCATGGTGACCACGGATATTCATGCCGCCGGTAAAGCCCGTACCTCCGTCCACCACCAGAATCTTGCGGTGATTTCGCAGATTCATAAATCCCATGCGCCAAGGAGTAATGGTTCGGTTGAAGTGGGCAACCTTAACACCCAATTTTCGAAGCGCTCGTGAGGCAAACGGGAAATGGTAGAGCTCACCAATGCCGTCAATCAGGACGCAAACCCGGACCCCTCTCTTCTGCGCTTCGCCAAGTGCTGAGACAAAAGATCGTCCCACATCATCCATGGAAAAAATATAGGTAGCCAAGGCAATCGATTTTTTGGCCGCTCCAATGGCGGATAACATTTCGCCATAGGCCGCATGACCTCCCAACAGACTTTGGATATGATTTCCGTCTGTCAGTGGCTTTTGCGTGACACGCTCCATCAGGCCCTCATGGGACCGATAGGCGATTGGCAGATTGGAAGGTAATCGGTCCGCGGATTGTTGCAAAAGCTTGATCGCTTGCCTTTCTGGCAATGCCAGTTTCTCGCGCCGGACCCGAACCGCCTTTCGGCGGATGCGATTGATACCCAGAATAAAATAGAGGGTGCCGCCCACATAGGGTACCAGCCACACAAGTCCCACCCAGCCGATGGCCGCACGCACATCATCCTTGGTGGTAATAATGTGATAGGATGAGAGCAGTGAAATGACAATTGCCCCCGTACCCACCATCAATCTGAAAATATCAATGCCTTCAAACCACATCACTCTTTGCACCCTCAAAAAGTCAGACTAGCATGCGCTCGTCGGCTGTGCAGTAATGGACTTGGCATTTGTCTCTTCGGGGTTCAAGGACCGAATGCAGGGAGAACCATGAATATGGACAAAAAACACAACCCGGAACAGAAAAAAACGGTTGCCTTGTTTGCCACCTGCCTAGTTGATCTGATGCGACCATCCGTAGGGTTTTCTGCCGCCCGGCTGCTGCAGGAAGCGGGGTATAAAGTGGCTGTGCCCAAAGCCCAGACCTGTTGCGGCCAACCGGCCATGAATGCGGGCAACAGATCAGGTGCTGCGGATGTGGCTCGCGGTGCCATAAGGGCTCTGGAGCCTTATGAAATTGTGGTTGTGCCCTCGGGTTCCTGTGCGGGGACCATTCGCCAACACTGGCCAGGGCTGTTTGAACATGATCCCGACTGGAAAAAGCGGGCGGAAGCCATTTCCTTAAAGACTTTTGAGCTGACAGAGTTTTTATCGGACATCGCCGGATATGAACCAAATCCCCATACCCGCTATAAAAACCGAAAAATAATTTATCAGGATTCCTGTTCCTGCTTGCGGGACGTGGGGGTTAAATCCCAGCCGCGCAGACTCTTGCGATCTTTGACCGGTCAAGAACCACAGGAGGCGGAAAAACCTGATGAATGCTGCGGGTTTGGTGGGCTTTTCTCGG
>JACZYI010000080.1:459-7743 GCA_022571175.1 Pseudomonadota bacterium | reverse complement strand
CAAAAAGAGTTTGTCGCCAAAACTGAAGCATTTATCAGGAAAAACCTCGCCGGACAAAAAACTAAACAGGCCCAGTCACGCCGCAAACAACTGGCGAAACTTCAGCGCATACAGGCGCCAAAACGCGAACTGCGAAACGCAGCCATGACTGTCACCACGGCTGTCCGTTCGTTTTCACACATTCTGGAACTGTCAGACCTGTCTGCGGGATACAACGGCAGGCCGCTGATTGAGGGCGCCGAGATGAATCTCTATCGAGGAGAAATAGTCGCATTGATCGGCCCCAACGGGTCGGGCAAATCAACCCTGATGTCGATCATGAGCGGCCTCGAGAAGGCCAGCTCGGGTCAGGTTACAGTTGATGGCAAGGATTACATGGTCGCGGATGAAGATGAGTTGGCCCTGCATCGGCGGCGGCGCATTGGTATTTTACTGCAATCTTTCCATTTAATCCCGACCATGACTGCTCTTGAAAATGTTGCGGTTCCCCTGGAATTGGCTGGAGAGAAAAAAGCATTTGAGATCGCCGAATCCGAGCTTGAGGCGGTTGGGCTTTCTCATCGCCTGACTCATTATCCTGCCCAATTATCCGGTGGTGAACAGCAACGGGTGGCTCTGGCAAGAGCCTTGGGCCCCAGCCCAAAACTCCTGTTCGCTGACGAACCCACGGGAAATCTGGACAGCAAAACAGGTGACGCCATCATTAAATTGATGTTTGACCTACATCGAAGCCGCAATACCACTCTGGTGCTCATAACCCACGATCCGGTTCTTGCCGAGCGCTGTGACCGGGTTGTTCATATGAGTGACGGCAAAATCAGCGGCATTGACGACCAGGACGCTACCGCAGAGATTCACACGGCAAGCAGTTTATAAGGGATACAGTCATCCATGCCGATCAGTTTAACAATTGCTTTGAGAGAGTTGCGTGCCGGTCTTTCCGGGTTTCGTATTTTTCTTGGCTGTCTGATCTTGGGTGTGGCGGCTATTGCCGGTGTCGGGTCGCTAACAGAAGCTGTGCATTTGGGTCTTTCGGAGCAAGAGCAGGCTATACTCGGTGGGGATCTGGAGATAAGAATTTTCCAGCGAGAAGCGAGTGCAGAAGAAATAGCGCATTTGGAAGCCAGTGGAATTCTGGCACGTACAATCCGCCTTCGTGGCATGACAAGATCCATACGGACCAACGAGCGCACGTTGACAGAATTTAAGGCCGTGGATGATCTTTACCCACTGTATGGCGAGCTTCTGGTAGAGCCGGATACCCACCAGCAAGAGCTGTTTGAGCATCGTGACGGATATTGGGGAGCCATCATCCCTGAAAATCTGGCTGACAGGCTGGGCGTAGAGGTCGGTGATTTGCTCCGGGTCGGAAATATCGATTTTGAGCTCAGGGGAATCATTCAGATTGAGCCCGATCAAAGCAACGAAGGCTTTCAGCTTGGTCCCACGGTCATGTTTCATATGGACGCCATATCAGAAACCGGCCTTATTCAGGTTGGGAGTCTGGTTAACTATCATTATCGCATCAAGACGCCGCCCGAGACCGATCTTGAGGCCTGGCGAGAGGACTTGAGTGAAATTTTCCCCGATGCTCGCTGGCGGGTGAGAGATCGAAACAATGGCGCCCCAGGGCTGCGGCGTTTTATTGAACGTATGAGCATGTTCTTGTCGCTTGTGGGCTTGTCTGCGCTAGTGGTGGGTGGTGTGGGTGTTGGAAATGCAGTGCGAGCCTATATGGAACACAAGATGGAGACCATCGCCACACTCAAGATATTGGGTGGCACCAGCCGGACCATTTTCAGGATTTATTTATTGCAAATTATGGCTCTGGCAATGGTGGCGATAGCTGTGGGTGTTCTGGTGGGAAGCGCTGTTCCCTTCATACTTTCTAATCTTCTTTCCGGAAAATTACCGGTACCGCTTCATTTTGCCATTTTCCCGGCACCGTTGATTTTGGCGGCTGTATATGGGTTTTTAATCACACTTGCCTTTGCCGTCTGGCCTCTGGCAAAAGCACAGCAGCTTCCTGCGGCCAGGCTCTTCCGCGATATGGTCACCAGTGAGCGTCAAAATATAAAACCCCTGCCCATTGTGATTATTGTCTTTTCTGTTCTTCTGATAGCGGGTCTTGCCATTGGGCTGGCTGACCTGAAAACCCTGGCAACGGGATTTGTGCTGTCCGCGGTCGCAACCATGCTTCTTTTGCGTTTTTTGGGTTTTGGCATCCAAAAGGCTGTCTCCAATCTGCCTCGCACTCATCATCCGGGCCTGAGAATTGCCCTGGCCAATATGCATCGCCCGGGGGCCGCTACGGGTGCGGTTGTGCTTTCGCTCGGCTTGGGTTTGACGCTCTTTTCCACCATCGCTCTGGTAGAAGGAAATTTATCCCGGCAGATTGAGGATCAAATACCGGATTTGGCACCGGCTTTTTTCCTTCTGGATATTCAAAGTTTCCAGATTGATGATTTCAGAAACCTGGTGGACTCCCTTGATGGTATTACGGAATTGCGTGCTGTGCCCTCGCTCAGGGGTCGTATCACCGAAGTGGCGGGGGTCCCTGCAGATGAAGTTGAAGCCCATCCGGAATCTCAGTGGGTTCTGAATGGAGACCGGAGTCTGACCTACGCCACAGAAATTCCCCAAGGCAATATCATCGTGGATGGTGAATGGTGGGCCGCTGATTATGACGGACCACCTCTGATATCTTTTTCGGCAGAGGAAGCGCGTGGTTTGGGGATTGAGATAGGCGACGAGCTTGTCCTGAATATCCTGGGTCGGGAAGTCCGGGCAACAGTAGCCAATCTGCGCGAGCTTGAGTGGGGGAGCTTCGGTTTCAATTTTGTCGTGGTCTTTGCCCCGTGAGCTCTTTAGAGTACACCCCATACCTTCATGGCATCACTCAAGGTGGAAGAAGGAGAAGAGGTAGCCGTTCATCGTGCCATTACGGACGAGTTTCCGAATGTGACGGCCATCAGAACCAAAGAAATTTTCGAGACCCTAACTGGTATGTTGGGTGAAATTGGTCTGGCCATTCGAGCTACCGCAGCGGTGGGCATTCTTGCCGGCATTCTGGTGCTGGCCGGGGCCATCGCGGCCGGGCATCGCCACCGGGTTTATGATGCGGTGATTCTGAAAATTTTGGGTGCGGTGAGAAAAGATGTGCTGCGGGCCTTTATTATCGAATATGTGATTTTAGGGATTATTACCGGGTTTGTGGCTCTTCTACTCGGCGCGCTCGCTGGCTACGTGGTCGTTGATGTGGTTATGGAGATTGATTTTGTCCTTTTGCCCCAGGCCATGATCGCTACCGCGCTGGCAAGTATTGTTATTACGGTTTTTTTCGGGCTGGTGGGCACCTGGAGCGCGTTAGGGGTGAGGCCGGTTGAAATTTTACGTAATCCTTGAAATTCAGGCTGTTTCAACGATATTATGAGAGTAATTCCAATTAAAAATGAGAGAATCTGATAATGCCTCAAAATTATAATATTCGATCAGACTCTGCACAACGAAGCATTGCTGCTGTTGAGGTGGACCAGGGTTTGCGCGCCTATATGCTCCGCGTTTATAATTATATGGCCTCGGGCGTGTTGCTCACAGGCATCATGGCGCTGCTGGTCTATCGCATGCCTGCCCTGGCATCGCTTATTTTCGAGATTGGACCCGGTGGTGCGATTGTGGGCTATACCGGACTGGGCATAGTCACGTTAATTTCCCCTCTGGCTTTTGTGCTGGTGATGAGATTTGGCCTTAATCGCATGCGCAGTACGACTGTTCAGGCCTTGTTCTGGGCTTTCTGTGCGGTCATGGGACTGTCCATTTCCTCAATCATGTTTGTCTACACAGGCGTCAGTGTGGCGAAGGTATTCTTTATCACTGCGTCCGCTTTCGGGGCTCTCAGCCTCTGGGGATATACCACCAAAAAGGATATGACCGGCTGGGGATCGTTCCTCATCATGGGACTTTTTGGTATCATTATTGCCTCAATTGTTAATATATGGCTTGCCTCACCCGCCATGGATTTTATGGTTTCCATCATTGGTGTTTTGATTTTTGCGGGGTTGACCGCCTATGACACCCAGCGCATCAAACGGATGTATTATGAGGGTGACAGCGAGGGCATTATGACCAAGAAAGCGGTTATGGGCGCCCTGTCGCTTTATCTGGACTTTATCAACATGTTCCTGATGATGCTGCGGCTTTTTGGCAACCGCAACTAGGGACGGTCATAGAGACATAAAAAGCCCGGAAAAATCCGGGCTTTTTTTATATCTGCTTCAGGTCAGTTTACCAGCCGGATCAGTTTTCTCTGAAAAATCCTTAAAACCGCATTTAGATGCGACCCTCTTCGGATTATTGCACCGTCATTGGCCGCAATGCTGAAGGCCCGTTTAGGAGCATTCTGGTTAATACTTTTAATGATTCTGTAGGCCGGGTAACGGTTGTTTGGCTGAAACACCGAAAAAACCGCACGATCACTGAAACTACCCATGGCATAATCACACCAAAATCCCGCAGAAACCATACGTCCATACAGACTGAGAATTTGCGAAAATTCGCGGCGCTGAAAAGTCACGAACGGCTGCAGCTTGAAGCCGCTGCGGGGGAAAGAAATTACCAGAATATTTTGATCCATGCCATCGACATAATGGCGGTTGAAGATAAATGTGGCAAGGGCGAAGGTTTTTAGGGGCGCAGTGCGTATAATTCTATAACTTGCACAGCAGCTTTACCTGTTAAGGATTCGCTCGTTGCTGGAGCATAAATAAAAGGAGTTACGGCTATGAAAGCCAACAAAATCAAGTCAGTTACGTCATTAGTGGTCATTCTGGCACTCGGCTTGGGAAGCTTTGCCATGTCCCAGGCTCAGGCAGCATCTGAGACCAGGGACGTTGACAGTTTTGACAGAATTGTAATCGAAGGTGCCATGGAAATTTATATTACGGTGGGTGAAACTCAATCCATTCTGATTGAATTGGAAAATGAAGATTATCTTGATCGGGTTGAGACTACGGTAAGGCGGGGCCGGTTGACGATTGAGCAAAAAGGTCGGCGCTGGCGTAGGCAGAATCTGACCGTTACCATTACGGTTCAGGACCTGACATCCTTCGTGGTTGAAGGTGCCGCAAATGCCGAAATCAGGAATATAGACTCAGAAGATTTTGAGCTCGAAATTAATGGTGCCGCCGAGATTTATCTCCAAGGAACCTGTGGTGCGACGGAAATTGAAATCAACGGTGCGGGGGATATTAACGCGGAGGACTTCCTTTGCCGAGAGGTCGATATCTCAATCAATGGTACCGGTGATGCGGATGTTTATGCTTCAGAATCCATACGCGCTGAACTGAACGGACTTGGCCAGATAAGAGTATATGGCGGTCCCAGTCACGTTCGTCCCACCATCAACGGTTTTGGCAGGTTCGAAGTCATCGATTAGGGAACAGGCATCTCAAGACAAGAAAACAGGGAGTATATTATCGTGTCAAAGAAAAGATTTATTTCAAATTTTCTGGCAGCAATTACTATCGCAGGATTCGTTATGGTTGTGGCTGGAGCCCAATCTTTTGCTCAGGATAGCGAAGACCGGGACATGGACAGTTTTAACCGTATTACGCTTAAGGGTTCATTTGATGTGATCGTCAGGGTTGGTGCCGCTCAACGGGTTGAACTGACAGGGGATGCCGATTATTTCGACGATGTGGAAACAAGAGTCCGCCGGAATACTCTGATTATTTCCTGGGATCGCAATGGGCTTGGCCGGAGATTTCATAATGATGTGGGTCTCGAAATCAGCGTACCATCGCTGATCGGCTTTAACATTGCGGGCTCTGGCGACGTTGAAATTGGCGATATCGATTCGGAAGTGTTCACGATCAATATCGCGGGTTCTGGCGATATTTTTGCGACCGGGCGATGCGTAGAACTCGAGATTAATATTGCCGGGTCTGGTGAAGTTGAAGGTGAGGATCTGATTTGTGAAGATGTTAGCATCGATATTTCCGGGTCTGGCGACGTCGAAATTACGGCGACCGCTTCCATTAAAGCCGATATCAATGGCAGTGGTGATATAACCGTTTATGGCTCTCCGAGCGGTATACGGCTTCGTCAGCGTGGATCCGGAGACATCGAGATTGTGGACGAACGTTAGGGGAAATCTTGAGTGATAACCTCTATTTATCAAAAAAAAGCGAGGATAATAATATGACTATCAATAAGAGGATAATAATATGACTATCAATAAGTTGGGAATAAGAACTGTTCTGCTGGCCCTCTCAATGAGTTTTGCAGGCTTTTCGGGCATGACTACGGCCGCCGACAATAGCGACGTGCGCGACCTGGAGAGTTTTGATCGCGTGGCGCTAAGTGGCTCTTTTGACGTGAAGATCATGGTCGGAGAAAGCCAAAATGTTGTTGTTTATGGCGATGACGACGATCTTGAAGACCTTGTCACAAAAGTCAAACGAGGCGAATTGCAAATCTATTGGGAAGATGGCCATCGCGGATGGCATCACGATGTCATTGAAGTGATAATTTCAGTGCCATCGTTAACAGGATTTGAACTTTCAGGCTCTGGCAGTGGTGAGATTACAAATGTGGATTCGGGCGAATTCAGCCTGGAAATTTCCGGATCAGGAAAAATATCTGTGGATGGAAAATGTGGCGATCTCGAAATAGAGATCAGCGGTTCGGGTAACATCGATAGCACTGAATTCATTTGCGAAGCAGTCTCCGTTGAAATCAGCGGCTCCGGTGATGTTGACGTTTATGCATCATCCTCAATCAGTGCAGAAATAAGTGGCAGCGGTGAAGTGGATGTGTGGGGTGCGCCCACGAAGGTAAGCTTGTCATCATCGGGCTCGGGTAGCATTAACATTCGCGACTAACAATTTTTTTTTGCAGACATGAGAAGCGCGGTCTTCGGGCCGCGTTTTTTTAGCACTTTATGGCCAGTGTCATGCCGTCCCCCACAGCTATCGTGGATAAGAAAACCCGATCATCCTGCATTACGCTTTGATTGAATTTTCGAATGGATTTGGTACTTTCACGCTGATCTTCCGGATTGATCACCTCTCCACTCCAGAGCACATTATCCACGATGATCATTCCGCCTCTACGACATAATCTGATGGCCGCGTCGAAATAAAACTCCAGGGATTCCTTGTCTGCATCAATGAAGGCCATATCAAAAAGCTCAAGGTCTGGCGTTTCCATCAGCTCCGTCAGGCTGTGCTGAGCATTTCCAATTCTCAGATCAATCTTGTCTTCAACGCCAGCCTCTGCCCAATA
>JACZYI010000080.1:0-449 GCA_022571175.1 Pseudomonadota bacterium | reverse complement strand
AGATCGCCTGGCAATGCCTGTCCAGTTTTCATCCACATCCAGGGCCAGAATTTTACCGTCTGAAGGCAAGCTCAAAGCCATAGCGAGGCTGCTGTAACCAGTGAATACGCCAATTTCCAGATACCGTCTGACATTGCCGAACATGGCCAGCAACTGCATAAATCGAGCTTGCGTCCAGCCGATTTGCATGACGGCTATATCTCCGAGATCAGCGGTCTCGTGGCGCAGTTTTTGTAATAGCTCCGGCTCCTTGACCGATATGGAGTTCAGATAGTCAGCCAAAGCAGCATCAAGCGTAATGTCTCTTCCCATGGATGGCCTTTCAGACACAGTTAATCTCAAAAATATCATGTGCCCCAGAATCGCCCAATTTTTGGCCAAATGGTGCCACATTAGAATTGGACAGTACTTTTGTTGGCCTCGTCAAGCCCAGCCGATGGTTTCGGATA
>JACZYI010000079.1 GCA_022571175.1 Pseudomonadota bacterium | reverse complement strand
CAGGGATCATCAGGGGAACAAAAGTAGCCTCAAAAAAAGGTGGACCTACGGAAATTTTTTCACCCGCCACAGCATCCAGAAACAGGGGATAAAGCGTGCCGAGCAAGACCGTGCCAAGAGCGGTCACCAGAAAAAGATTATTGAATAACAGGCCACCTTCCCGACTGATCGGCGAAAACTGTACAGCTTTTTTGAGCTTATGAGCACGCAGGGCAAAAAGGGTCAAACTGCCCCCAATCACTACTCCCAGAAACATCAAAATAAAAACTCCGCGAGCTGGGTCACTGGCGAAGGCATGAACCGATATTAAAATGCCTGAGCGAACCAGAAAAGTCCCCAGAAGACTGAGGGAAAAGGTGAGAATCGCGAGTAAAATAGTCCAGGATTTTAGCGCCTCTCTTTTTTCAACTACAATGGTTGAATGCAATAGCGCCGTGCCCGCGAGCCAAGGCATAAAAGAAGCATTTTCAACCGGATCCCAAAACCACCAGCCACCCCAACCCAGTTCATAATAGGCCCACCATGAGCCAAGCGCGATGCCAGCGGTCAGAAAACTCCAGGCAGCCAATGTCCAGGGCCTAACCCACCGAGCCCAAACGGAGGTAACTTCACCCTCAAGAAGCGCAGCCACTGCAAAGGCGAAAGCAATGGAAAAACCCACATAGCCCAAATATAAAAATGGCGGATGAAAAGCGAGGCCGGGATCCTGCAACAGAGGGTTAAGGCCGTTTCCTTCAAGAGGTGCGGGGCTGACCCGCTGGAAAGGGTTTGAAGTAAACAGCAAAAAGGTAAAAAAGCCGACACTGATCAATGACTGAACCGCCAAAACCCGGGCGCGAAAACGTTCGGGCAAACTTCGTCCAAAGACCGCAACCGCTGAGGCGAACAGGGTCAGGATCAGAACCCAAAGCAATAATGAGCCCTCGTGATTGCCCCACACGCCCGAAATTTTGTAGAGGAGAGGTTTTAAAGTGTGGGAGTTTTGAACCACGTTCAAAATTGAAAAGTCTGAAACAAGAAAGCCAACGGTCAGCATGGCGAAGGCCAGGGCCGTAAACAGAAACTGTGCCAGGGAAGCAGGAACCGCTAAAGACAATAGTCTCCGGTCACTCCGGCTGGCTCCCACCAGAGGTAAAGTGCCACCAACAAGTGCACATAGAAATGCCAGAATCAGGGCAAAATGACCAATTTCAGCAATCATCACATACCGTCATTGGTTGGGGTTGTTATAGTCGTGTTGCCAAAGGTCTCTCTCTTTTAACGCCTCGGCAACCTCGGCTGGCATATAAGTCTCGTCATGCTTGGCCAGAATCGAGGTGGCGGTAAAAAGTCCCTGCGCATTCAGCACGCCTTCCGCAATGACTCCCTGACCTTCCCGGAATAAATCAGGCGTGATGCCGGTAAAGACAACCGGTACCGATGCGGGACCATCGGTGACCACAAAATGTAAGGTAAGACTGTTTTTGGACCGCTCAATACTGCCATCAGCCACCAGACCGCCCAGACGCAAATTTTTACCAACCAGCTCTTCAGCATCACTCAGATCACTGGGGGTGACAAAGAACAGAAGGGTTTCATCCAGGGCCCGCAACACCAGCATGGTAGCAAGCCCCAGAATGCCCATGGCAACAAGAACGGCCACAAACCGGGCGCGTTTGCGCTTTTTGGCAATAGAGATTTTAGCCACTTCAGTCCTCCGAATAATCACTGGAGCCATTTCGCCCGGGTCGCTCCGATTGCTCAGAGCGATCAGACCGGGTCCCCTTTATCCGATCCAGATCTTTTTGAAGTCGGGCAAGTCTCTTGAAACTGGACATACCCATATAAAAAATGACCCCCATTACAATGGCATAACTCGACCATATATAGGGAGCATATTTACCATAATTTACAATATCCATGAGAGTACTCATCACTCGCTCGCCTCCTGATACTGGAGAGCCAGCAGCTTCCGTTCCACGATCTCAGCCTTCATCCGCCAGAGCAAGACGGTGACAAAATAGGCCTGAAATGCCAGCACCATCACCAAAAGTGGCCACAACATGGACCCGTCAATGGCAGGCCCTTCTGCCCGGAAGACACTCGAGGGCTGGTGCAGGGTGTTCCACCATTCCACAGAAAATTTGATGATCGGAATATTCACAACGCCAACAAGCGCCAAGATTGCCGCCACTTTTGAAGCCTTTTGCTGATCTTCAATCGCACGCCAAATAGCCATATAACCCAGATAAAGAAAAAACAGGACCAGGACCGAAGTCAGACGAGCATCCCACACCCACCAAGTGCCCCACATGGGTTTGCCCCAGATAGAGCCCGTGATCAGGGCAAGGCCGGTAAAGATCAACCCAATCGGTGCCGCTGCCTTGGCGCCAAGGTCGGCAAGTGGATGTTTCCAGATAATCGAGACTGCACTCAGGAGCGCAATAAACATATAAGTTTGGGTGCTGAGCCAGGCATTGGGCACATGCACATACATCAGACGAACGCTTTCGCCTTGCTGAAAGTCAGGGGGCGATGCCGCCAGTGCCAAATACAGTCCCCCGATAAAAGCCGCAACCGCGACAGCGCTCGACCAGGGTAAGATTTTGTCTGCCAGTCGGGTAAATCTCAATGGGTTTGCATATTTTTGCATAGGACTTGATCTAACCCCGGCTGGCTTGTGATGCAATGTGTGATTTAACAAAGATGTGTGAACGAGCATCCTATTCCAGAGCGGCTCTGAGTGCGGCTGCCGCGGCGAAGGGTGCGAGTCCCATTGCAAATAGTGTAATCGCCCCCAGAATCAAGAGAGACGGAACCGGATTTCCTCCAAATATGGCCGAGTCTATAGCCGACACTCCGAATATAAGAATGGGAATATAGAGTGGCAAAACCAAAATTGGCACCAATGCCCCACCCTGCTTTAAGGTGACAGTCAACGCCGCCCCGATGGCACCAATGAAACTGAGCCCGGGAGTGCCTATGGTCATGGAAAGTATCAAAATCCAAAGCCCGTCCGCAGGAATATTCATTAAAATTGCCAAAAACGGCGCCGCCACAATTATGGGAAGTCCGGTCACAACCCAGTGCGCCACTGCTTTGGCGGCCACAACATATTCAAGTGGTGGATCCGAAAGCGCAAAAAGATCGAGAGCACCATCTTCAAAATCTGCCTGAAACAAACCGTCCAGTGATAAAAGCGCCGACAGAAGTGCAGCAGCCCAGATCACGCCGGCACTGATGCGAGCCAATATGGGGAGTTCCGGACCCACACCGAGTGGAAAGAGCGTTACCACGATCAGAAAAAAAGCAACCGCCATTCCACCGGTATTTCCATCCCGGATGGCCAGACGCACATCCCGCTTCAATATGGTCAAAAATGAGTTCATGCGGCCTTTGCCTCGCCCCCCAGACGAATAACCTGCGCATCGCCAAGACCCAAACCCAAATGGCTGGCGGCAATAACCATGCCACCTCTGGCGCGATGGTCGGCCATCAGATGATCTAGACGCTCTACAGAAGACGCATCCAAACCCACACTCGGCTCATCCAATAGCCATAAAGGGCGGTCAGAGACCAGCAAACGGGCAAATGAAGCGCGTCGCCTTTGACCATCTGAAAGGATACGAACGGGTAAATGCAAAAGCTTTTGCAGTCCCATTCTCCCGCAGGCTTCTGCTGCTGCCATCGCCGGACCATAAAGCTCGGCCCAGAAAGTAATGTTTTCGAGAACAGTCATAGCCGTTTTCAGTCCGGTCAGATGACCATAAAAATGACAATTTGTGCCAAGCTCTTCCGTACCAGCACTATTGTCACTGCCATTGAGATAAAGGCCACCGGCTGAGGCCGATAAAAGACCCGCCAGCAACCTCAAGGTTGAAGATTTTCCGCATCCGTTGGGGCCCTTCAGAACCAGCGCACCACAAGAAGAAAGATTGAAGCTCAATCCCTCAAATACCGGTCGCCCGCCGCGTCGGCATGCTAGATTTCGTACTTCAATTGCAGTGGTCCAGGTGATTTTGCTCATGATGGCCGAGCCTATCCAATTCCGATGGGTGGGCCTAGGGCAAAATTAGCGAATTAGTTTTGCTCATATTTTCTCAGCATAGACGAGATAGCGCAATGGACCTCCCGGCAAGAGGCTGTCAAAGGGATAACAGGTGGAAAGAATCAAAGACGCAGCCGTGCGATCATTTCGTATAAAAGTGCGGCGAGCATCCACAATCTGATGGTTAAACACCACAAATGTTGAACTGTTGCCATCCTCTGTTTCAATCTGGATTTTATCGCCGGGCAGAAGATTTTTCAGGAAGGCAAAATGTGTATCCCGGTGACCAGCTAAAAGAGCCACCCCCCTGTCACCCGGCCGGGCAAGACCATCCATCTGGCCAGGGCCAAAAGCCAGTGCCTCACCACTGACCCCTTTAAGGATCAAGAGATCAATATGAAGCCGCTTCACCTGAAGCCGTGCCACTGGCCAGCTGTCGGCCCAAGGCCAGGCCTTATGAATTTGGCCGGTTGCTAAAGTTTTTTCCCAGGCGCTCTGGAGCATCCCTTGAGCAAGCATTGCTTTGCCCTTGATATAAATGCCGTGGCCAAGTTCTTTTCCTCCAGCCAGTGCAATGACCATTATTACCAGGGGGAATATCAAACCACGGCACTTAAGACCTGCAACCGCCTTCATTAAATTTGGGCCGGGCGCTGGCGCCACCACATAAACCCGGCCACACTGATCAAGAGCAGTATCAAACCGACCAGAATCCTCAGCTCTGCTGCGGTAGCCGTTTGCGGCAGAGCAAACTCAGCTTCCGCCTGTAAAGACTGCATATCAAGCGGCAAGGGTGCGGGAAACGTCGGTGCGCTCACTAATCTCTGGTTAGATTGCGAAGTTGATGGTGTCATCACCCTTATATTGTTTTGTTGGGTCTTGTAGAGGACAGCGGATTCCGCGAAGTCAGGATCCATGCCATCGGGCAAGTTGGTCTCAACAACAGCCCGGTCCAGAGCTTCGCCATCGGGCCGCGCCACCTCATCATCAACCGCCACCAGGCTAGTGTGATCCGTTACCAGCTTGTAGGCGAGTGCCACCGAAACAATTTCCGCGATTGTCTCTTCCTGCCACTGGGACCCTTCTTTCCGGGCACGTCGGTTGATGTCCAGAATTTTAAACCGGGCCCAGATGCTGGCGATGCCATCAGCGGTACCCGTGCTGTTATGTGTTATGGAACGGCTCCACTCACTGATACCATCCTGGCCCACCATACGACCGCGAAACACGCTTCCCGCCGGTGTTCGAACCGCAATTACAATTGGCTCGCCCTGGTAGAGATCCGGGATGATGACGGGATAAATGAGGGCCTCAATACCCCCCTTAAGCTCCAGTTCAAGATCGCTCAGAACGGGGTTTTCGAGCTTTTCAAAAAGGCCCGCCATTTTTTCCTGCACTTGGTCCAAGGCCCCGATATAGGTGTAGCTACCGCGCCCGGCTTCAGCTGCCTCGCTCATGAAATAGCTATTGGGTGTGGAACTGATACCAATGGTAAAGAGGCGACTGTCGCCAAGGCCGGCGTTGATCATTTGGAAAAGTTTAGCTTCATTGCCAACGGCCCCATCGGTGATAAAGATGATTTGTCGAATGCGATCCAAATCTTTCGCCGAATCGAGTGCTAGGGATAAAGCCGCTGCCATTTCCGTGCCACCATCGGCGATCAGGCTATCAATGATCTCTGTTGCCTGAGCAATATTTACATCTGTGGCATAAAGCGGGCGCTCAAAAATCATGCTGGCCTCATTGCTAAAGGAAATGACATTGAAGCGATCCTCAGGCGTCAACCGGTTTATGGCCAAGCCAAGAGCTGCCTTTGCCTGTTTGATCGCATCTCCGGACATGGAGCCGGACACATCGAGGATGAAAATCACTTCTCTTGGGATGCTAACCTCTGCTCGAACAGTGAGGTTGGCATCATCAGGAGGCATCAGAAAAATCAAATGGTGATCATAATCACCAATGGTCTCGGTAAAAACACCAACCGTCGGCTCATACCCCTGAGCCGGACGCCACTCCAGGACGAAGTCACGATCGGCCGGCACGCTTGAACGATCAAGCTCAATCATGGCCTTGCTGGCACCTTCATATTCGATGACCACATCGTGAAATGCACTGCTAATTTGCCCGATCGGGAAACCAGCATCTAGGGTGATTGTGATGGAGACCGGATTAATTTTATCTCCATAAGGATCGGCAATTGGCGGTGTGATATGGCCGGCATCGGGAACCTGGTCTGTATTAAACGACCAACCGGTTCCATCCTTCATTTCCTCGGCAATGATTTCACCCGGAATATAACGTGGCCTGATGACGGTGGGAAATCGCAGGCTGAAAAAGCCGTTATCAAACCTCAGGCCCTGCTGGTATTCAATTTCAACCATAATAGTCTCGCCAGGGCCGATGTTGGCTATGCGGTTGGTGAAAATATTAGGGCGTTCCTGCGAGACCAGGCTTGCCCTTTGACCGGCTGATCGGGCCGCTTGATAAATGATCAAGGCCTCCCCTTTTACCATAATGATGCCATCAATCCGCTTTTCACCCACGATGAGCGTCAGTCGATCTACCGCTGATTTATCAGGCAAGGGAAAAGTGTAAATGCCCTCAAGCCAGCGATCATCCGGATTGACGAAAGTCTGGCGCACGCGCACCCTCGCCACCGGTCCGTTGATAATAATTTCCACATGGGTGGAGAGATTCAAGGCGGGCAGCAGGCGGCCGGGTTCATCGGTGGCGAGGAATAGGCCTCCATCATGCAGTGCCCTGGCCGATACGGATTCAATCAGATCAGGGCCAGAGGCCATTGCGGAACGAGCCAGCACAAGCATGGTGGCCAGGGTAAGAAAATAAGCGAAGGTGGCTAAGGCGATAACAAGTCGGCTGCGGCGGTTAAGAGTCCTGAAGGGCAGCATATCGAAAACTCCAATTAGCACGCCCCCGTGATCCAGTTTTCATCAGAACAGGCCTTTAAGGAGAAATTTTGCCCGAAATGTGGCCATTCCTTGATTGATGCTCTTTTCAGAGTCATTCTACAGCTTCGAGTTTTACTTGAGCCGTTAACCTGTTATTTGCCATAAGGCGAAACACTCTGTCCTGATGGCTGAGAGACTTGTTCCAAACGGGATGTTTCAAAGGAAAAAATTATGGCTGAGTTCGGGCGTGACTCATTAGAGACCAAATCCACACTGGAAGCGGCGGGCAAAAAATACAGTTATTTCAGTCTTGAAAAAGCGGCTGGAAAGCTGGGCGATATTTCAAAATTACCTTATTCGTTAAAGGTTCTGCTTGAAAATATGTTGCGATTTGAAGACGGCGTAACGGTCACTCTGGACGATGCCCGGGCCATGGTATTGTGGCAAAAAGAAAAACGGTCCTCGGAAGAAATCGGTTTTCGCCCTGCTCGCGTGTTGATGCAGGATTTTACCGGTGTACCCGCAGTGGTCGATCTGGCCGCCATGAGGGATGCCATGGTCAAGCTCGGAGGCGATCCTGAAAAGATTAATCCTCTGGCTACGGTTGATCTGGTCATTGACCATTCGGTTATGGTTGATCACTTTGGCACGGCAAACGCTTTTAGCCAAAATGTAGATTTTGAAATGAAACGCAATGCCGAGCGCTATGAATTTTTGCGCTGGGGGCAGGACGCCTTTGATAACTTCCGTGTGGTTCCGCCCGGCACCGGAATTTGCCATCAGGTCAATCTGGAATATCTGGCTCGTTCGGTTTGGTCCAAGGAAGTGGACGGTGAAACCTTTGCCTATCCAGACACCCTTGTAGGCACCGACAGCCATACTACAATGATAAATGCCTTGGGTATTCTAGGTTGGGGCGTGGGCGGTATTGAAGCTGAAGCCGCCATGCTCGGCCAGCCAATTTCCATGCTGATCCCGGAGGTAATTGGTTTTCGGCTGGATGGAAAACTGAAAGAGGGCACCACGGCCACCGATTTGGTCTTACGCGTGGTTGAACTACTG
>JACZYI010000078.1 GCA_022571175.1 Pseudomonadota bacterium | reverse complement strand
CGAGGCTTCCTGACCTTGAGGGGTATTGGCAAAAGGCTGGCCAATAAATTTCCAAACTCTTGGGCGAAGCTAGCCAAGCGGGCAGAGGAATATGCCCGTGGAATGCTCACCGGAGGTACACTTTTTGAGGAATTGGGATTCTATTATGTGGGTCCGGTGGATGGCCATAATATGGAACATCTCGTGCCGGTTCTTGAGAATGTACGCGATGCCGACAATATGGGTCCAATCCTGGTCCATGTGGTTACGGAGAAAGGCAAGGGGCATCCCTTTCCGCAACCAAATCGAGAGAAATATCACGCCGTTGGTAAATTTGACGTGGTGAGCGGTACGCCGGTAAAATCAAAATCTAACGCGCCCAGCTATACCAAGGTTTATGCACAATCCTTGATTCAGGAGGCCGAGAAGGACGACAAGATTGTTGCCATTACCGGCGCCATGCCTTCGGGCACGGGCCTGGATTTGTTTGAAGAGCGTTTCCCTGACCGTATGTTTGATGTGGGTATCGCCGAGCAGCACGCGGTTACTTTTGCAGCCGGAATGGCGACAGAAGGATTAAAGCCTTTTGCCACAATTTATTCTACCTTTTTGCAACGTGCTTACGATCAGATCGTCCACGATGTGGCCCTGCAATCACTTCCGGTACGGTTTGCTATTGACCGGGCAGGACTGGTTGGCGCAGATGGACCTACCCATGCTGGCAGCTACGATATTACCTATCTCTCATGCCTGCCAAATTTTGTGGTCATGGCAGCGTCCGATGAGGCTGAGCTCAAACATATGGTTGCCACAGCAGTCCAGATCGATGATCGGCCCTGTGCCTTTCGCTACCCAAGGGGTGCAGGCGTGGGTGTTGACATGCCAGAGATCGGTATTCCTCTTGAAATTGGAAAAGGAAAAATTATCCGCGAAGGGAACAAAATCGCTATTCTATCCCTCGGTGGTCGGCTGCAGGAAGCCCTGAAAGCGGCTGATGAATTGAATGCTAGCGGTTTTTCGACCACGGTCGCAGATGCCCGGTTTGCCAAACCACTCGATACAAGTCTGGTGGAAGAGCTTGCAAGAAATCATGAGGTTCTGATTACGCTTGAAGATGGGGCAATCGGTGGATTTGCCACAGCAGTGTTAAATCACTTGGCCTGCAGCGGCATGCTGGACAAGGGGCTGAAAATCCGCCCCATGTTCCTGCCTGACCGATTTATCGCCCATGCCGAACCCAAACAACAATATGAAGATGCTGGTTTGACGGCTGTTGATATTGTGAACACAGCTCGTGGTGCTCTTGGAGACGACACGGTGACAGAATTTATTAGTGCCCAAAACACCTAGTGTAGCGAGCGGGCTCCGGTGACATGGGGTGGAGACTCGGTAGAAAGTCATGAATTCATCGCTCAAAGAAGCGCGCCAGCATGTCCATAATGTCGTCACAAAAGCGCGAACTTCATTCTATTGGGCCATGCGAACCCTCAGCAAACCCAAAAGGGAGGCTATTTTTGCGGTTTATGCCTTCTGCCGGGAAGTCGATGATATTGCCGATAGCGAGGAAGATGTTGGCGTTAAGCAAGAAAAGCTGGAGCGTTGGCGCCAGGAAATCAAAGCCGTCTTTGATGGCCAACCGGAATTTCCCACCGCCCGGATGTTACCACAGGCTGTAGCCAGTTATGACCTCCAGGAGTCTGCTTTTCTGGCAATTATCGACGGCATGGAAACCGATGCTCAAGGCTCGCTTCGCGCCCCCAGCATGGCGGAGCTTGAGCTCTATTGCAGCCGGGTCGCATGCGCGGTGGGTTTTTTATGCATACGTATTTTTGGGGAGCCGGGGGAATCCGGAAAAGCGACGGCCAATCATCTGGGGTTGGCGCTGCAATTTACCAATATCTTGAGAGACCTCAAGGAAGATGCCGATATGGGTCGACTGTATTTGCCGAGCGAGCTTTTGCGGGCGCAGGGAATAGTCTCCGAAGATCCGAATGAAATCCTGTCAGATTCCAGATTACCCGCTGTGTGTATGACTCTGGCAAAGCGGGCCCGAGAGGAATTTGACATGGCCCGAGTGGCGATGCAGGCCTGCGACCGTTCTCATGTCAGGCCAGTCAGAATTATGATGGAAGTCTATAACCGCACTCTGGATCGCTTGATCAGCGGAGGTTTCAGGAATAATATTCGTCGAAATGAACGGTCTTTTCTGGTCAGAGTATGGGAAAAGACAGAAAAGCTGTTGATCGCCATTCGCTACGCGATATTTTAACATAATGGCGAGAGTTCACATTGTTGGAGCGGGTCTTTCCGGCTTGGCGGCTGCCGTTAGAGCAGCCCACAGAGGTATTGCGGTTAGTCTTTATGAAGCTGCAGGTCGTGCCGGGGGAAGATGCCGGTCTTTCCACGATGAAATTCTTGAGACCCGCATTGATAATGGCAATCATCTGCTGCTTTCAGGAAATCATTCTGCGCTAGAGTATCTGGACATGCTGGGTGCAGGCGAAAGCCTGAGCGGCCCGATAAGCGCATGCTTTAAATTTATTGATGTCACCAGTCATGAACGTTGGAAAATTGTACTCAACGATGGACCTGTACCCTGGTGGATACTATCACCTCATCGCCGTGTGCCGGGTACTTCACTTGCTGATTACAGGGATATTTTCAAGATCATCAGCGCTAATAGCAAGCACAGGGTGGCCGATGTGTTGTCCGAGACCTCAGTATTATTCAGTCGTTTTTGGGAACCCCTAGCACTTGCAGCCCTCAATACTCCGATAGAAATTGCCTCAGCTGAGCTGTTTAAATCGGTTATAAAAGAAACCTTCCTGAAAGGCGGGAAATATTGCCGTCCCCTCATGGTACGCAAGGGATTGAGCGAAAGCTTTGTTGATCCCGCTCTGGAATATCTTGATAGGCAGCGGGCCGATGTGCGCTTTGGTTATCGCTTGAAGGACATTGAATGTGGCGATTATGGGTTGGGTGGTTTGATCTTCAATCAGGGGAGAATACCGGTTGATGTAACGAACGATTATGTGATCCTTGCCCTGCCGCCCTTGGCTATGGAAGCGCTTGTGCCCGGGGTTTCTCCACCGCTGGGAGCCCATGCCATTGTCAATGTGCATTATCGGCTTGAGGAAGCCCGCGCCAGTCGTAATGGTGTAGATTTCTATGGCATTATCAATGGTGTGGCACATTGGGTGTTTCTGAGAGGAGATATTGCTTCGGTAACCGTGAGCGCCGCTGACGATCTGGCAGAAAAAGCCTCCAAGGAAATCGCCGAGCTGGTCTGGCCGGAGGTGGCTGCGGTGCTGCAACTGGATGTGGCCATGCCGTCCCGCTATCGGGTCATTAAGGAAAAAAGAGCAACTTTTTCCCAAACCCCTGAAGCGGTTTCCAAACGGGCAAAAACCACAACCGATTATGATAATTTATTTCTGGCCGGGGATTGGACAGATACTGGCCTACCCGCCAGCATTGAAGGCAGCATCCGATCTGGGTTTGCTGCAGCCGATTTAATTTCCAGCCGGTTATCCACTTTGCCCTTGAGGAAGAAAGCAGACAAGGTTATTCTCGTTGCCCAGCCGGTGAGAGCAACAGCACCGAGTACCAGATTCTCAGGCACAGAAGGTTAGGTATGAATAAAGATAATGGCAGGTTGGATCGGGCTTTGCTTCAGGATATTGACGCGGTGGTAGAGGACGCCATGTCCAGCCTTTGGCAACAGCAAAAGCCTGATGGACACTGGGCTTTTGAACTTGAAGCGGATGTGACGATCTCGGCAGAATATATCTTCCTCATGCATTTTTTGGACGATATTGACCTGGATGTGCAGGAGGATCTTGCCGGGTTTATTCGCCACATTCAAGGCGATCATGGTGGATGGCCTCTTTTTTATGGCGGTGAGCTGAATATTAGCACCTCGGTCAAGGCATATTATGCACTCAAATTGTCGGGGGACAAAGAAGAAGATCCTCATATGGTGAAAGCCAGGAACGCTATCCTGGCCGCAGGCGGGGCCGAGCGATGCAATGTCTTTACGCGATATGGCCTAGCACTTTTTGGGCAAGTCCCCTGGAGGGCTGTGCCGATAATGCCGGTGGAACTGATGCTGATGCCCAAATGGTTTCCGATCCATATGGGTCGATTTTCATATTGGTCACGAACGGTTATTGCACCCCTGCTGATTCTCGCTACGCTGAAGCCGATGGCTAAAAATCCGAATGAGGTGCATATTCCCGAGCTCTTTCAGACACCACCCTTTGAAATCCCCAACTATCTCCAACCCCAAAGTGGCGGTCTGGGAGAACGGTTTTTCCTGGTCCTGGATAAAATATTGAAGTGGGGTGAACATCTTTTTCCAAAATCCTCAAGGACCCGAGCGCTGGCCAGGGCAGAGGAGTTTTTTCGCGAAAGGCTGAATGGTGAGGAAGGTCTGGGGGCAATTTTCCCGGCCATGGCAAATTCGATCATGGCATTAGATGCCTTGGGTGTTCCGCGAGATGATCCTGATTTCAAGACTGCTTTATTGTCTGTGAAAAAGCTTCTGGTTAAGGGAGAAGATGGGCGCCGCTATTGCCAACCCTGCGTTTCACCAATATGGGATACCGCTCTTGCCACCCACGCTGCCATGGAGGCTGGTACCGGGGCTAGTGATCCTCGTCTTAAAAGCGCGATGGACTGGATGTGGGATAAACAGATTCTTGATATAAAAGGGGATTGGGCCGATAAGAACCCGAATTTGAAGCCCGGTGGCTGGGCCTTTCAATATGAAAATGCCCACTATCCCGATACCGATGATACGGCTGTGGTGGGCATGGCGCTACATCGCACCGGTCGGGCAGAATATAACGAACCTATTGAGCGTGCTGCCCACTGGCTCAAAGGCATGCAGAGCAAGAATGGCGGGTGGGGTTCCTTCGATATTGATAACAATAGCGAATATCTGAATCTTATTCCTTTTGCCGACCATGGCGCGTTGCTGGACCCGCCTACCAGTGATGTCACCGCCCGCTGTTTGAGTTTTTTTGCACAACTGGGCTGTGAGCGAAGTGACTCCACCATCAAGCGTGCCGTCGCTTTCCTGATCAATGAGCAGGAAGGAGACGGCAGCTGGTTCGGCCGTTGGGGCACCAATTACATTTATGGCACATGGTCGGTTCTTTGTGCCTTCAATATGGTGGGCGAAGACCATGGTGCTCCGCACATAAGGCGTGCGGTGGACTGGCTGATAGACAGACAGCGGACTGATGGTGGATGGGGGGAGGGCGAAGAGAGTTATTGGGCAGAAACGCGCAATCATGCGCCTGTCAGCACCCCATCACAAACGGCCTGGGCGCTTATAGCCCTGATGGCAGCCGGCGAAGTTGATAATGAAGCCGTTGAAAGAGGTGTCAGATATTTGACGAAGGCTGCACGCAAGGGCGATAAATGGTCCGAACCATGGTTTACCGCAGTTGGATTTCCCAGGGTTTTCTTTCTGCGTTACGATGGCTACAGCCGCTATTTTCCGATTTGGGCTCTGGCGCGGTATCAAAATCTCAAAACGGGTAATGCCCGGCAAATTATGTGGGGCATGTGAAACCGCTGGGGATCATTACCGGAATGGCCAGTGAGGCTCAGTGCCTTGAAGCCGCCTTTGGCAAGCTGTCACCTGATGAAAGGCCGCTTATTCGGGTTGCCGGTGCAAATTGGGAGCGCGCCAGTGAGCTTGCAAGAGAGGTGGTCCGGATGGGCGTTTCCGGTTTGATGAGTTTTGGCGTGGCCGGTGGTCTGCATCCTTCTTATGGCATGGGCGATATCCTTGTTCCGAGCGTTGTGCAAAATGAGGCTGGCGAAAAAATCCAGATTGACGATCGCTGGCAGCAGGCGCTGGATGAACTCTATGGTGCCACAGGAAATCTATGGTCTGGACCAATGTTGACCGTTGACCGGGTTTTGGCTTTGGCTGAGGAAAAAGCGGAAGCCTATAGAGAAACCCAGGCCGTGGGGGTTGATATGGAAAGCTATCCGGTGGCGGAGGTTGCGCGCGAGATGGAGTTGCCATTCGCCGTACTTCGGGTGGTTTTTGATGCAGCAGACCGCGATCTGCCTGAGTTATCCCTGAGGGTTATCAACCAGGACGGAACCATAAATCCGGGGCGAGTGGTTGGTGAGTTGCTGCGTAACCCAAGGGAGCTTGGACCCATCATTTCCGTTGGCATCAAAGCGGGAAACGCAAAGAGGAAGATGAAAGCAATGGCCCTAGGCGGCCTTCCCTTCTTTGGCCTTCTCTAGCTCTGCCATGGCTTCACCCACATGGTCCTCGAAGAACATCTCTGCGGGGCGTGCATTTTCAAGGGGAATTTCCGGTGCCATGGGACCGTCCGTCCGCACCCCTTTTCTCCAGACTTTAAACGCTTTCAAGGGATGCTTGACGGTATCGGTGACAGCCGTGGGCTCATAGCCGCAATGGACCATACAGTTGGCGCATTTCTCATAATTGCCCGTACCATATAAATCCCAGTCAGTGTCTTCCATCAGTTCCTTGAAGCTATCCACATATTCTTCACCGAGCAGATAGCAGGGCTTCTGCCAGCCAAAAATATTCCGTGTAGGATTGCCCCAGGGCGTGCATTTATAACTTTGGTTGCCAGCAAGAAAGTCCAGGTAAAGAGTTGACTGGTTGAAAACCCAGTTCCGGCCCTTGCCTCGCTTGAACAAGTTGCGAAACAGCTCCTTGGTACGCTGGCGGTCGAGGAAGTGATCCTGATCACTTGCGCGCTCATAGGCATAGCCTGGTGAAATCGTCACGCCCTCAACCCCAAGGCTCATGGCAAAATCCATGAATTTGGCAGTTTTCTCGGCTGTGGCATTGTCGAAAAGGGTGGCATTGACCGTGACACGGAAACCCCTTGCAACTGCTTCCTTGATGGCCTCCACCGCAATCTTGAACACACCCTTCTGGTCTACCGCCTTGTCATGATCTTCCTCGAGGCCGTCCAGATGCACGGAAAAGGTCAAATAAACAGAGGGTGTGAAAAGATCCATTTTCTTTTTCAGCAAAAGAGTATTGGTGCAAAGATAAATGAATTTCTTTCGCTTGACAATTCCATCAACAATTTCTTTGATTTCTTTATGGATCAAGGGTTCTCCGCCTGGAATGGACACTATGGGTGCCCCGCACTCATCCACCGCATGAAGGCAATCTTCAACACTCAGCCGTTTGTTCAGGATCGGTGTCGGGTAATCGATTTTACCACAACCGGGACAGGCAAGATTACAGCGAAAAAGCGGCTCCAGCATCAGCACCAGCGGATATCGTTTACGTCCAAGCAGGCCTTGTTTGAGGATGTACCCTCCCACGCGCAATTGTTGGATAATAGGAACGGACAAATCAGACCCTTTCAGTCATATATAGTCAGGTTGAGCATTCTTACTTCGAGTATTGAATCAAGTGCAAGCACAATCTCTCATGCTTGCAAAAATTATGACCTCTGCCGGGCATAATACCACTCGATCAATCCCGGAAGGACAATCAAAGTTGCCACCAGCGTCAAGAGAACAGACACCGTCAGCAGAACACCCATGCTGGCAGTGCCCTGGTGACGCGAGAGCGCAAGGCTGCCAAAAGATCCAACTGTGGTCAGCGCCGAGAGGAGCACGGCCCGGGGTGTGCTTGTACTGAGCAATCGGGTTCCTGATTTTTCTTCCCTAGCCCGCAGTACCAGGTGAATGCCGCTGTCAACACCGAGACCAATCAAAAGGGGCAAAACGATCACGTTGGCAAAATTGAAGGGAATATTGAACAGCACCGTTGCACCTACGGTTAACACTGCGGCGAGCGCAATGGGGGCTGCAATCAGGCTAACCATGCCAATACTGCGCAAAATAATCAGCAGGAACAGAACAATAAGGATTCCTGCACTCAGCGTTGCCTGCTTCATGGAGGAGATGACGATTTTCCCCCCATTCACAATCTGGACCGGACTGCCGGTTATGCGCTCATCTGCCGCCGCAAGTGCAGTGACGAATTTCTGCAGCAAAACCTG
>JACZYI010000077.1 GCA_022571175.1 Pseudomonadota bacterium | reverse complement strand
CACGCCCTGCGGGCCGGGCCGGGCGGGACTGTACACCGGACTGTACCTTCACAACCACCGCTCCGTCGTGAACGGCACGCCGCTGGATGCGCGCCACACCAACGTTGCCCTGGAGGCCCGCAAGGCGGGCTACGAGCCGGCGCTATTCGGCTACACCGACGTCGGCTCCGATCCACGGGCCCATGCGCCGGGCGATCCCGCGCTGTCCGGCTACGAGGGGCTGCTACCCGGCATGACGCCGGTGGTTTGGTTGAAGGACAAAACAAAGCCCCTGCGGCACAACTCGGTATTGCCGCCGGCGGTGTTATTCAGGGGTTTGCCAACCCCGGCGTAGATCCAGGCGCAGCCGGCGACTTGCGGGGCGGGCGGGGCGGCCAGCATCCCCAGCAACAAGACCAAGGCTAAAACCAGAGGTTTAATTTTGGATGTGATATACACCTAAAGAAGTATATCACATATTGGTCACAACTAAAGGTAACTTTTCCGGCCCCCGGCATCTGGGGGTGAAATTGTGATAACCCTTTATTTTAACTCAGGAATTGGCGATGATGAAGGCCCGGACCGGAAAACACCCGACCTTTTTGATCCGGGGCGGAACCGCGAAAAATTTTCCCCCGGTTGCGGGAACATTTTCCAGGTTTATCATGTGTTCAATAAACGGGATGTTGCGTCGCAGCAGGATAGTGTTGACCGGCCGGGAAGACTTTGTCGTGTCGTCGATGCTGGGGGAATCGATGCCCACCAGGGCGGCCCCGTGGAGGGCCAGGTATTTTGCCGCATTGACGGTTAAATAAGGGGGGCGGTCATAGTATATGTCCTTTCCCCAAAATTGTGACCAGCCGGTGGCGATCAGGACCGCCTTGTTTCGGACATCGTATTCCGCCAGCAGCGCCAGGCCCACCCGGTGAGAAAACTCGGTCGCCGCTGATTCGACCACCAGGCAGTCCAGGTTGGCGAGCTTTTCAAGCGGCAAAGAGGAAATATCGGCCCCCTTGGCAAAGCGATGATAGGGTGAGTTCAGGTAGGTCCCGGTATTGCCGATCAAATCAACCCGGTCCAACTGAAAGGCAATCCCTTCGGAATAGAGGATCGCCAGGGTTTTGCGCGACACATATTCAGACACCCGGGCCTCACGCAAACCCTTGTAGGTGACCATCCCGTCATAAATAGGATGGCTGACTTCATGGAAACTGGTGGTGCGTTGCAACATGGCTGTTCATTTCTTAAAAACAACATAAGGGCAACCCAAATGCTCAAAACGGATTTAACCGCGAAGCTGATTATAACAGAGGTAGGTTAAGGAATGATAATCGGCGGCGGCTAGAGCGGCCAGACAGTCAAAATCATCGGCACGGCGACCAGCAGGATCAAAACCTCAAGCGGCAGGCCCATGCGCCAGTAATCGCCAAATTTATAGCCGCCCGGGCCCAGGATCAGGGCATTGTTCTTGTGGCCGATCGGGGTCAGGAAGGCGCAACTGGCGCCGACCGCCACCGCCATCAAAAAAGTATCCGGGTTGACCCCGAGGGCGGCGGCCACCGCCAGCCCGACCGGCGCCATCACCACCGCGGTGGCGACGTTGTTCATAACGTCCGAGAGGGTCATGGTGACCAGCAACAGCAGAGCGACCGCCACCCATGCGGGCAATCCCCCCGACCATGATAAAATTTGCGTGGCCACCAGTTCCGTGGCCCCTGTGGTCTGCAAGGCTCCGCCAATGGGGATCATGGCGGCCACCAGCACAATCACGGGCCAGTCAATGGCGGTATAGACGTCGCGTGGGGGCACAATATTTAAAAGCACCATGCCAAGAGCTGCTGTGGTCAGGGCGATGGTGAGCGATAACAGGCCCGCTGCCGAAAGCGCCACCGCACTGGCCAATAAACCCGCAGCTATCCAGGCCTGATCACGTTGTCCCATGCTCAGGCGACGACCCGCTAGGGGTAGCAGGCCCAAACGCTGCATAGAGTTGCTCAGGGTCTCGCTGTCCGCCTGGAAAAGAAGAATGTCACCCGTTTTGGCCACCACATGACGCAAGTGATTGCGGATGGGCCGCCCCGACCGGGATACTCCCAGAATATTTATATGGTAACGGGACCGGAGGCGAAGCTCGGCCATGGCCCGTCCCACCAGTCGGCTATCCTCCGTCACCACAGCCTCAATCAGCTGCACATCATCCGAAGAAAAGAGCGCCCGGGTTTTTTCTATTTCTCCGACAATTTCCAGATCAAGGGCGTGCGTGAACAGGTCCAGCTCATCGGGCCCGGCCTCCAGCAGCAAAATATCCTTTTCCTCCAGAATGGTTCCTTGAGCCGGACGCAAATTGCGCTTTCCTCTACGAATCAGCCCCGCGATCTGCACATCTGCTTCCGCTGCCGCATCGCGGACGTCAACCATGCTGATTCCAATCGCCTTCGAATTTTCACCAACCCGCAGTTCTGCCACATATGCATCAATTTCAAACAATTCGTCTGGGGCTGATTTGCCCGCCCGTTCTTTCGGTACCAGACGCCAGCCAACCAGGGACAGGAAAATGACACCCACCACCATGATGACGATACCCACGGGCGTGAAATCAAACATGCCGTAAGGCTCGCCCAGAGCCTCGCCCCGAAAGCTGGCAATAATAATATTTGGTGGCGTTCCAATCAGAGTGACCAGCCCACCCAGAATTGAGCCAAAGGACAAGGGCATCAAAAAGAGCGAGGGAGATTTTTTAAGCTCGCGCGCCGCTTCAATGGTAGCCGGCATCAAGAGTGCAAGCGCACCAACATTATTCATGAAGGCTGAAAGTACGGCAGCAATGCCAGTCAGGCTCCCCAGCTGGAGCGTCATGCTCTTGACTTTCGGCAAAAGAATGCTGGTGAGGAGATCAATGGCGCCCGAGACATCAAGTCCGCGAGAAATAATCAGAACCGCAGCTACAGTTATTACGGCTGCATTGGAAAATCCGGCGAACGCATCATTTGGGGAAACCACACCTAATAACACCGAAAGCAGGAGGCCAGCAATTGCCACAATGTCATAGCGCCAGCGGCCCCAAACAAACATCGCCATCAGAAAAATCATAAGGCCGAAAATGGTCGCCTGGTCTGCACTCATGGTATTTTTTCCAAGGATTACCCGAATATGAGCCTAGACGGACTTGGGCGTTACTACCAGTTGGAACTGATAGGAGTGGGGAGGGAGGATTATGCTATGTGCACGCCGCTCCGGCGTTTCGAGATATCCCCTCGATTGGTCACCATTTCATCATGCAGTTTAGTAATGCATTTGCTCCCGGTCTTTTGGAATGTGAACGGCAGGATTGCATGAATTATACAGGCCATTCCGCCCGTGACCATCCGCACGCCAAAAGTGAAGGCGACGCGTAAATGTTCAGAATAGCTCTCATCAATTTCAGCCAGATGGTCTGTCAGCACATTTTTTGTGCTCATGATTTTTATCCCTTCAGGTAGATTATTTTCGGCTTATTGAGATCAATCTAACAGAAAAATGTCAAAAAAAGCTTTCTAAAATTCCTTTTATTTGGCTATAATATGGAAATTAAAACTTACTTACGGTGAAATATTAGGAAATTAATGTCGTGGATAAAATTGATCGTAAAATATTATGCCTTTTGCAGGAAAATGCCTCTCTTTCCACCCAGGAGGTAGCCGAACGAGTGGGGCTGTCCACCAGTCCCTGCTGGAGACGCATTCAAAATCTGGAAAAAGAAGGTGTGATAACGCAGCGCGTGGCGCTTCTGGATCGCGAAAAACTAAACCTTTCCATCGATGTTTTTGTTGCTATCCGCACCAATGATCACAGTTGGGAATGGCTGGAAAAATTTGCAAGTGCGATTGATGCTTTCCAGGAGGTGGTCGAATTTTACCGCATGAGTGGCGATACGGATTATTTGATGCGGGTAGTTGTTCCAGATCTGGCTGCTTTTGATGCCTTCTACAAACGCCTCATTCAAAAAGTAGAATTGTCCGATGTGAGTTCTTCCTTTGCCATGGAGCGGTTGAAATATACAACCGTATTGCCGCTTGATTATGCGCAATAGATTTTAAACTCAGGAAGTGAACAGGCTCCATACCCAAGCACCAAAGCCCCGCAAACTGTCGGCGGGCATCCAGATATCAAAGTTATAAAACAATACCAGCGTTGCAACTACGATCATGCTGGCCAGGAAAAAAATACTGCGGGCTTCCAGCATATGGTGGCTTAGGGGTTCTGGCGCATTTTCATTCAACCAGCAACCTTCGATGGTCTTTTCCTCGAAACAGACCGGCCCACCGAGGCGGGTATTCAGAGCGCCTGCCAGGGCCGCTACGGGCGCACCAAGATGGGGACGGAAAAAGCCAGGACATTTTCCAAATCCTGCCGTCAGGGCGGTGAAAGATTTTGAGGGTTTTGTAAAAAGGGCTGAAAGGCTGATAAATATGACGGCCAGTTTTACTCCAGGCCACAGGAAAATACTGTTCAGCCTGCAGAAGGCGTTGCCGAAATCAGCAAAATCTGTGCTTCTGACATCAATCATATTTGCACCCACATTGATAATTTTGAAGGCAAACAGTCCGGGCACCCCAAACATTAGAAAATAAATCACAGGCGTCAGAATGCCTTCCGCGAATGAGATGGCGGAGGTTTCAATACCAGCGCGGGCAATGCCCAACTCATCCAGTCTATGCGCATCCCGTCCAGTGGTAAGTGCCAGGGTTGCCCTTGCTTCCGCCACATCTCTTTCAAGCGCCTCAGCCAATATACGCGAGTGGTCCAAATGGGGTCTCAGGGAAAATAGAGTGGCAATTACTGCCACTTCAACCAGCCAGCCGTAGGGCATCAATGTGGCCAGGATTTCAAAGACGAATCCCACTGCCAACGCCATAATCAGGGATGAAAAAACGATCGAAATACCATCGGCCCGTCGCATGGCCGGGCTCAGTTCGGGGCGGTTATAGCGGCGCTCAAAGGTATCAACCAGCCGGCTCACAATAGCCACCGGTGAGCGAAATGTTCTGTTCAGGAGGCTTTCCTTGCAGAACACAAGATTGAATATCAGGGCTGCCATGAGAATCGCCAAAGCATTTTCCATGGCGAACGGCAAGTTAACTCCAAAATCCATTTTCTGTTCTCCCCCCCCCTTTTTTTGTGGAGTCAGAAAGACATGTTTATCATGTTTTTAAAAATAACGCAGGATTGCTTCTCACCTCATCCCGCGACACCAATTCTGGCGAAATGCACACTGAAAAGTCCCTCCGGGTCGGTCCAGGCTTTAAGGGGCTTATGCCCAGCTGCTTCCAAAAGTTCACCAAAGCCCTTGATGGTGTATTTGTGCGAATTTTCGGTGTGGATGGCTTCATCTTTGGCAAAATGAAAGTCCCTGCCAGCCAACCGGACGGTTTGATCGCGGAGGCTGGTCAAATGCATTTCCATCCGCTCTTTTTCCGGGTTAAAAATGGCAGTATGAGAAAAATATTCAGGGACAAAGTTTGCTTCCAATTCGCGATTTATACGATGCAAAATATTCAGATTAAAGGCTGCGGTGACACCCAGGGAATCATTATAGGCGGCGAGCAGGATTTTTTCGTCCTTGAGCAAATCAGCGCCAACTATAAAACCTGCCCCGTCTCCCAGCAAATGGCCTATATTTCTCAGAAAGGTGATGGCACCCTCTGAGGTCAGATTTCCAATCGTGGAACCGGGGAAAAACCCGACCCGCGCCGGGCCATCATGATGGTCGGCATCAGGTAATTCGAATAACCGGGTATAATCGGCACAAAGTGCGGTCACCTTAATTTCGGGAAAATCACTAGCCAGTTCATTGGCAACTTTCTGCAAATATTCGCCTGAGATATCAATGGCCACGTAACTATCAAATCGCTGGACCGCACGCAGGACCAGACGGACCTTGGTGCTGTTTCCCGCACCAAATTCTATCAGCTGGCTACGTTCAGGGATCATGTTGGCCAGTTCGCTGCCAATTTTTGCAAGAATGCCAATCTCTGTCCGGGTGGGGTAATATTCCGGGGTTACGCATATTTCATCGAACAGGCGTGACCCTCTGGCATCGTAGAAAAACTTGCTCGGCAGGGATTTTTTCTCCCCTGACAAGCCACATATAATGGCTTCTTCAAAGGACTCATTGGTGGGTTGCAGATCAATAAAGCTGGCAGTCCTTTGAACGAAAACATCATTTTTTGGTGGTTTATTCATTTTTCTGTCCTCGCCAGGCGAATTCCGGTCATTTGCCACCGTGCATCGGGGTAAAAGAAATTCCGGTATGTGGGGCGCCAATGGCCAGCGGGTGTCAAGCATGATCCCCCTCGCAGTACGAACTGGTTGCACATGAACTTGCCATTATATTCGCCGAGGGCACCATCCTCTGCCTGAAACCCGGGGTAGGGTGCAAAGGCTGACAGGGTCCACTCCCAAACCTCTCCTGCAAGCTGCTTTATCCCATCTGCGGTGACGGCAACTCTTGGCATCAGCAGACCGCTCGCCAGATCATTGACCGTGCCATCCAATTTAATTGAACCCACAGCCTGTTCCAATTCACCTTCATAGGGCAGGCGACAGCCGGACCATTTGGCAAAAGCGTTCGCTTCATAATAACTAAGGTGTGAGACCGGTTCCGAAGGGTCCAGGGAGGCCATGCCATGAAGTGTGAACTGTTGCCATCCGTCTGCATCTTTCTGCCAGTAAATTGGGTGATCAAGATTTTCCCGAAGCACCCAGTCAAATCCATCCGTCAACCAGAATTCAGTTCTGGAATAACCGCCATCCTGGATAAATTCCAGATACTCGCCATTGGTCGCCAAGCGATTTGCGAGTGAAAAAGATTCCAAAAAAATACGATGGCGTGGCCCTTCACAATCGAAGCCAAATCCCTCACCGCTATGCCCAATTTCAGTGACTCCCGCTTCAAAGAAGACCCAACCAAGATCAGGCGCGTCCCGTCTTTCCCTGGGCTCTGGCTGGAAATAGACCGGTTTTAGAGGGTCCGAGAAAAAGACGTGCTTGATATCTGTCAGCAAAAGCTCCTGATGTTGCTCTTCGTGGTGACATCCAATGTCGATCAGGGTTGCAATTTGTTGCCAATTCTCAGTTTTTTGACTTTGACCGATCAGCTGAGCGATGGCCTCCGTCACTTGGGTCCGATATTTCATGACCCTGGCCAGATCAGGACGGGTCAGTATTCCCCGCTTTCCGCGCGGCTGTCGCGCACCCTCCGCCTCATAATAGGAATTGAAAAAGTAAGGAAACTCGTCATCAAATAATTGGTAATCAGGCAAAAATTTCTTCAGGAGAAAAGTCTCGAAGAACCAGCTGGTATGCGCCAGGTTCCATTTTACCGGGCTTGCTTCCAACATGGATTGCACGGCACAATCTTTCTCAGTTAGCGGGGCGGACAGCCGCTCGCTTTCGTTTCGCACTTTCAGGAAACGCGCCTCGGCATTGCCATGCTCTAAAAGAGATTGGTCAAAAAAAAGATTTTTCAGCCCTGTGGACATTTGAAAATTCTCCGGGGTTTGGTTCGATCTTCAATGGACGCAACAGATATTTTTATAAACTTAGATGAATGCCTGGTCCATGTACGATTTATGGATTGGCAAGACATGGGCTCCTTAAAAAACATTTTGTGTTGATTAGATGAGGTCAAACAGGTTTTCAAACTTACTCAACAGATAATCCGGATCCAGCGCGGCAAGATTGTCTTTAGAATAGCCGGAGTTAATGAGGGCGATGGGCATTCCGGCGCGGTGTGCGGCTTCATAATCCATTTCAGAATCGCCCACCATCAAAGCTTCATCCGCTCGAATTCCGACCTCATTGCACATGTGTAGCAGCGGCTCCGGATCTGGTTTTGCTCCAAATTGGCTGTCGCCACCCAAAATTGCAATAAAATACCGAGAGAAAGACAACTCTTCCAGTAATTGACTTGCTAGGGCACCAGATTTCTTGGTGATGACTGCGGCGGGAATATTTTTTCCAGCCAAACTGTCCAAAAAACCTGAAACACCAGGATA
>JACZYI010000076.1:1004-8022 GCA_022571175.1 Pseudomonadota bacterium | reverse complement strand
TTTGATCCCGGTTTTTTTAATTGCCAAACCGCGCTCACCGCCGCGACTTTGTCTGCTACTTCGACCACGGCCTTGACCCCGGGCGGTCTTCTTTTCACCCTCTTTTGATTGCTCTTTGGTGGGCGTCTTTTCATCTGCCTTCTTATGCGCAATTTTGTCATCGGTGAGATCATCAGTCTTTTTTACGGCGTCTTCGCTGGCAGGTGCTGATGCTTCCTGATCTCTGCGAGGACGATCATAAATACCGCGACGGCGTCTGCCACCCCGTCGTCCCCGACGGCGAGGTCTGCGACGATCCTGTTTTTCTTCATCAGCAGGCTGTTCGCCAGAGGCTCTGTCAGAGCTCGAATCTTCATCAGAAATCGGGGCCGCAACCGGCTCCAGCCCGGTAATGGGTGTAACCGCCCGGGAGGTGTCTCCCACCTCCTTGTCACCGGATCGGTCCAGCTCATAGGCTGGTGCCACCAGGGTATCATTGGGTTCAACCTGAATTGAAAGTTGGCCGCGCTCTTCCATTTCCAGGAGTAGCTGGCGTTTTTGATTCAGAATATAAACGGCCACTGTGGTTGGCACCTGGACCGTGAGGATGTTTCCACCGGGCTTGCCGACTTCTTCTTCCAGAACGCGAAGCACATGCAGGGCTGAAGATTCGGTTGTGCGAATGCGCCCGATCCCGTCACAATGGGGGCAGGCTATGGTGCTGGTCTCCACCAGGTTTGATCGCAGTCTCTGGCGGGAAATTTCCATCAGGCCCAGGCTTGAAATACGGCTCACCTGCACGCGCGCCCGGTCAGGTTTTAAGGCATCGCGCATGCGCCGTTCAACTTTCCGAATGTTGCTGCGGTTTTCCATGTCGATGAAATCCACCACGATCAAGCCCGACATATCGCGAAGCTTCAACTGTCTTGCCACTTCGTCGGCAGCTTCCAGATTTGTTTTCAGTGCCGTTTGCTCAATGTCATGTTCCTTGGTGGAGCGGCCTGAATTGACATCAATAGCCACCAGTGCTTCGGTCGGGTTGATGACGATATAACCACCTGATTTCATGGTCACCGAAGGGTTGAACATGCTGTCGAGCTGGGCTTCCACCTGATATCTGTGAAAAAGCGGTATCTTGTCGGTGTAGTGGATGACCTTCTTGGCGTGGCTCGGCATCAGCAGAGTCATAAAATCCTTCGCCAGTCTGTAACCGGCTTCACCCTCAACAAGAATTTCGGAAATATTGCGATCATAAAGATCCCGAATGGCGCGCTTGATAAGATTGCCTTCTTCGTAGATCAGACTCGGGGCAATCGATTTCAAAGTCATGGTGCGAATACCTTCCCATAGCTTGGTCAGGTAATCCACATCCCTCCGGATTTCGGCCTTGGTGCGATTCATACCCGCGGTGCGGATGATGCAGCCCATATTGTCGGAAATTTTCAAATCTTCCAAAATACTTTTCAGGCGTTTGCGGTCTTTTATATTGGCAATCTTGCGGCTGATACCGCCGCCTTTGGTGGTATTGGGCATAAGCACGCTATAACGCCCGGCCAAAGACAAATAGGTGGTCAGTGCTGCCCCCTTGGAGCCGCGCTCTTCTTTCACCACCTGAATAAGCAATATCTGGTGTCGCTTGATAACTTCCTGAATTTTATAGCGACGCTTCAGCGCCCGCAGTCTTTTGCGCCTGAGGGATTCGCTGAATTCATCGTCTTCCTGTTCCTGCTCGCTGGTGCCCGTTTTGTTTTCCTGATCATTATTTTTCGGGCCATTATTCCCGGCATCATCATCATTGCTATTTTGCTTCTGGTTGGCCGGGTCCGGCCCTTCCGCGTTATTATTTTCAGACGCGGCAGCGTTGGCTTCTGCTTCCAGCCGAAGCAGCTCTTCCCGGTCTTCCACCGGAATCTGATAATAATCGGGGTGAATTTCGCTGAAAGCCAGAAAACCGTGGCGATTTCCGCCATAATCGACAAAAGCGGCCTGAAGGGAGGGTTCTACCCGCGTAATTTTGGCGAGATAGATATTTCCTTTGAGCTGTGCCTTGTTGCTCGATTCGTAGTCAAATTCCTCTACACGGGTTCCCTGAATGACGGTAACGCGCGTCTCTTCCTGGTGGCGCGCGTCGATTAACATACGCGTTGACATGGTGTGTTTCTCCAATTGACGGCGGCGCGCCCCTAAGACCAATAAGGTCTTGCGCGTCCTGTCCGTCTAAAATGTTTATATTTTTTACCAATTTCAGAAAAAGACCGCCCAGATTCTGTCTTTGCGTGCCAAGAACTCTCGGCCCGGCTGGACAGTTGTCAAATAAACTGAGATCTGAAACGGTCATTTATAAAACTTCTCTTGCGAAAGGCATCTTCTGCCTTTCCGTTTGGCTATCATGCGCTGAAAGCCTGCCCTCATGGGACTTTCGGGGGTGAAATAGCGCAAAAATTGCAGCTTCTCCCTCCAACGGCGCTAGTCTATACACTAATTTTGCCACGAGACAAACCATAACTCGTGCCGGGGCTTTGGTTTTTTCCGTGCCAGACTATTCCGGGCTGCGCAACTCCAGGCCCTATTCAGGCCACTATTGCATCTGAAATAGCGGTGTGGAATACACTGTTTGAGGTGAAAATACCGTCTCCACCCCTGAACCGGATTAATCGATGCTAAAAATAATATCCCGAGGATTGTTCCTGACTTTGGCCGGCCAGATTCTAGTTATATTGAGCCTTCTCACCAACGTGGTTGCGGCTGAGCCGGTGGTGACGGATGTGCGCATTGGCCAGAACGCCGGCATTACCCGTTTCGTGGTTGAACTGGATGAAAATGTGAGCTTTTCGCATTTTGTACTGGCCAACCCCTACCGGGTGGTGATTGATCTGGAGGAAGTGGAATGGGCTATTGGCAAAAGCGGTGTTGCCGAGGGAAAGGGACTGGTGGCGCGCTATCGTTACGGTCTGTTTCGCCCGGGCACCTCGCGTCTGGTGCTCGATCTGAACCAGCCGGTGAGTGTGGAAAATCTGTTTTTGCTGGAGCCCCGCGATAATTTTGGCTATCGACTGGTGCTGGCTTTGGGAGACAGTAACCGCAGTCGTTTTATGGAGGCGGTCAGGGAGGGGGCATCAAGGCACCCGGTCAGCCAACCCACCAGCTCTGCCAGCACAAGTCGCAGAACCAGCTATGACAAGCCGGTGATTATCATTGACCCCGGACATGGCGGCATTGATCCGGGTACTCTGTCCATTGAGGGCAATTCCGAGAAACAAATTGTGCTGGATATGGCCCGGGAAATTAAACGGCAGTTGGAGGCCGGCGGACAGTATGAAGTTATCCTCACCCGCACTCGAGACATCTTCATTCCACTCGGCCAGCGCGTGGTCATAGCGCGCGAGGCCGAAGCCGACCTTTTTATCTCGATCCATGCGGACTCGATCGCCAATTCCCGGGTCAGGGGTGCCACCGTTTATACCCTTTCTGAAACCGCATCGGATTCAGAGGCGGCCGCACTGGCGCGCAAGGAAAACCGGTCTGACCTGATTGCGGGCGTTGATCTGGAAGGGGAGTCGGACGAGGTGGCGAGCATCCTGATTGATCTGGCCCAGCGTGAGACCATGAATTTGTCGGCGCGTTTTGCCTCTCTGCTGGTGTCTGAATTAACCGGTCGGGTAGAGGTTCGTAATAATTCCCATCGTTTTGCCGGCTTTATGGTCCTGAGGGCCCCGGATGTTCCGTCAATTCTGGTGGAGATTGGATATCTTTCCAACCGACAGGACGCCCGGGTGTTGTCATCCAGAGCGGGCAGGCGTGCGATCTCAATGGCCATCCGCGAGGCCACCGACAGCTATTTCGCCGTGCTCAGGGCTAATGCGAATTAAGCAATCGCCATAAGACCGTCATAATTTTTTCCTATGAAAAACCATCCTTGGGGGGATAGTGGAAGGGTCAAGTGGATAGCAAGAAGGACAGGGCGGACAAGACATGCCTGATACGAGCCAAATAGAGCTCCCAATCGGACCGCCAACCGAGCAGCACTCAGAGCCTCTACCAGAGCAGCCAAAGAAGAAAAGACGGCTCTGGGTCTGGCTTTTGGGCGGCTTTGCGGCAACCCTGTTAGTGGGTGCGGTGGTGGCGGTGGTCGGTCTTTATTTCATCCTCTCTCATTATGGTCGTGGCTTGCCCGATGTTAATGAGCTCGCAAATTATGAACCCCAGGTTATCACCCGGATTCACGCAGGTGACGGCTCGCTTTTAACCGAATTTGCTCGCCAGCGTCGCTTGTTTGTACCCATTTCAGCGGTGCCCGAATTGCAGATCAAGGCCTTTCTGGCAGCAGAAGACAAAAATTTCTATTCCCATCAGGGCTTGGATTATCTGGGCATTCTGCGAGCCGCTTTTCAGAATGTAAAAAATGTTATCACCGGTCGCCGTCTGGTGGGGGCCTCCACCATTACCCAGCAGATGGCCCGGAATTTTTTGCTGACCCTTGATCAGCGCGTGGACCGAAAAATCAAGGAAGCCATCCTGAGTTTTCGAATTGAACGCGCCTTCACCAAGGATCAGATTCTTGAGCTCTATCTGAATGAAATTTATTTTGGCTATGGCGCACATGGCATTGCTGCGGCGGCCCTGAATTATTTCAATAAATCGCTGGATGAACTGACACTCAGCGATATGGCATATCTGGCCGCCCTGCCCAAGGCTCCCAATAATTATCATCCTCAGCGCAGAACCGAAGCTGCCATCGGTCGGCGTAACTGGGTTTTGGGGCGCATGCGCAAGCTTGGTTTTATTACTTTTGAAGAAGCTTTTGCTGCGGCTCAGGAAGATTTAATCACTAGCTCCAGGACTAGCACGCGTTTTTTCCAGGCTGATTATTTCGAGGAAGAAGTTCGACGGGAACTCTACAACATATACGGCGAAAATCAGCTTTATGGGGGTGGCTTGTCCGTGCGCACCACGCTTGAGCCTCGCCTTCAGGGATTGGCCGAGAGCACGCTCAGAAATGGCCTGATCGAATATGATCGCCGTCACGGCTGGCGGGGGCCACTCACGCGCATATCCATTGGCGATGGTTGGTGGGAGCGTCTGGGTGAAATTCACACCCCGCTCGGGGTAGACTCCTGGCGTCATGCGGTGGTGCTCGAGCTTCGAGAAGATGGAGCAGTGATTGGTTTTGAGGGCGGGAGTTTTGGTTTCATCCCGTTCGCAGAAATGACCTGGGCCAGAGCTTGGCGTTTCGGTGAAAAACTGGGCCCGTCAGTGCGTGATGTCTCGGATGTCTTGAATATTGGCGATGTTGTGCCGGTGGAATTGATGGAAGCGGATGCACTTGCCAATCTACCGGGATTTTTCACCCAGGAAGGGGAACCTGTGGGGCCGGTTATGTCTTATGGCCTTCGCCAGGTGCCTGCTGTTGAGGGAGCAATCGTGGTGATGGACCCGCATACGGGCCGGGTGCTGGCCATGGTGGGTGGCTGGGATTATGCCAAGAGTGAATATAATCGGGCTACCCAAGCCGAGCGTCAGCCGGGTTCAGCGTTCAAGCCTTTTGTCTATGCGGCTGCACTCGAGGAAGGGTTCACACCATCCAGTCTGGTTCTGGATGCACCCTTCGTGATTGACCAGGGCTTCGGCCGGGGCAAATGGAAGCCTTCCAATTCATCCAACCGCTTTTATGGGCCGAGCACCCTGCGGCTGGGCATGGAAAAATCGCGGAACCTTATGACGGTCAGGCTGGCACAATATATCGGCATGGAAAAGGTGGTTGCTTTTGCCGAGCGCTTTGGCCTGGAGCGAAATCTTGAGCCGACGCTTGCCAATGCTCTGGGGGCTGGGGAGGTCACATTGCTGGAACTCACCACCGCTTATTCCATGCTGGTCAATTCCGGCAAGCGGATAACCCCCACCTTTATTGACCGCATTCAGGACCGTCGGGGCGCCACGGTTTTCGCCCATGATGTCCGGGCTTGTCCTGGTTGTAATGTGCGGGAATGGCAGGGACAGGCCGAGCCTGTTATTCCCGATGAGCGCGAACAGGTGCTTGACCCGCGCACTGCCTATCAAATGGTCAGTATGCTTGAGGGCGTGGTACGGAATGGAACGGGCCGGAAAATCAGGGTGCTGGGCCAACCCATGGCGGGCAAGACCGGCACCACCAACGACTGGTTTGATGCCTGGTTTGTGGGCTTTTCGGCTGACCTGACGGTGGGTGTTTTTGTGGGCTTTGATAGACCCCATTCCATGGGTACCAACGAAGAAGGTTCGGCCGTGGCGGTGCCAATTTTCCGTGACTTTATGGCAGAAGCAAGCTCGGGTCAGGCGGGTGTTCCCTTCCGAATACCGCCAGGCATACGGCTGGTTCGCGTCAATGCTGATACCGGCATGCCGGCGAGGTCGGGCGATACAAATATCATTCTGGAAGCTTTTATTCCAGGAACCGAACCCAACGAAGACCGACTGGTTCTTGACGGACCCGACAGCTTTATGCGAAGGGACGGCAAGGTTCGAAAAGGCACCGGCGGGCTTTATTAAGTCTCCTGCCGTACATTTTCATCAGAGCCGAATGTAGCGAGGAAACTGTCATGCGTGCTGAAATCGAAGTCCAGATTGCCCGTACCAAGCAGTCCATAGGATTGCTGAGGAGGTATCTTTGACTGGGATCACGCGCTCGAGCGCCTCGAGGATTTGAACCAGCAAGCTGAAAATCCGAAATTATGGGACCATCCGGCAAAAGCCAAAAAGCTTCTGCGGGATCGCACACGCCTGGATGAGGCCATCACCAGCTGTCGGGCTATCCAGTCCGATCTGGATGATACGGTTGAGCTTCTGGAAATGGCTCTGGCCGAAGACGACCAGGAGTTGATCGAGGAGGCGGAGGCGGCCCTCGGGAAGATTGAAGCCAATGCCAAGGAGAGTGAACTTTCCTCTCTGTTATCGGGTGAGGCAGACGCCAACAATGCCTATATTGAAATTCACCCGGGCGCGGGCGGCACCGAAAGCCAGGACTGGGCGCAAATGCTCATGCGAATGTACACCCGCTGGGCGG
>JACZYI010000076.1:0-994 GCA_022571175.1 Pseudomonadota bacterium | reverse complement strand
AAGGTGGAGATTATCCACCACACAGCCGGAGAAGAGGCCGGTATTAAATCGGTGACGCTTGAGATCAAGGGCGAGAACGCCTATGGCTGGGCAAAAACCGAAAGCGGTGTGCATCGGCTGGTGCGAATTTCACCCTTTGATTCCAATGCGCGACGTCACACCAGCTTTGCCAGTGTCTGGATTTTCCCGGTGATTGACGACGAAATTGAAATCGAGATTGATGATAAGGATTTGCGCATTGATACTTACCGGGCTTCGGGTGCGGGCGGTCAGCATGTCAATACTACCGACAGCGCGGTTCGCATTACCCATTTGCCCTCAAAAATCGTGGTGCAATGCCAAAACCAGCGCTCGCAACATAAAAACAAGGCTACGGCCATGAAAATGCTGAAAGCCCGGCTCTATGAACTGGAATTACAGAAGCGGGAAGATGAAGCCCAGAGCCGGAATGCCAAAAAGACCGATATCGGCTGGGGACACCAAATCAGGTCTTATGTGCTGCAGCCCTATCAAATGGTGAAAGATTTGCGTACCGGGGTTGAATCAAGCCAGCCCGCTGCGGTACTTGATGGTGACTTGAAACAATTTATGGCAGCCGCGCTCGCGGCCCGTATTACCGGCGAAGTTCAGGAAATCGAAGACCTGGATTAACCATTGTTCGTGGATGAGCCCATGGGAATGGTTTTGCCGATCTTATCCTGATCGTTTGAATCCTGGCCTGCTGCAGTTTGACCGCGTTGGGGCTTGCTCTCCCTCATATTCGATTCCGGCTTCGGATAGGCTTTGGCTGCGGGTTTATCCCTGCTTATGCCTTCGTCATGGGTAAAGGTGCCCTCAATGGTGGCACCGGCCTCTACCGATAATGTTTCGTGATAGACATCGCCTTTGATGTTAGCAGATTTTTCCAGCCGCACCAGCCGGGCAGATCGAAAAAGCCCCAATACGCCTCAACAGTTTTTCGGTCGAAGGTCGATACTTTAGCTGCCAGGCTACC